>NZ_DATJIY010000192.1:0-25619 GCF_035492835.1 Dinghuibacter sp. | reverse complement strand
GCACAAGATGGCAACGGGACGCCCAAGCCCAAACACAAGTCCACCAAAGAGATCATCATCCGTGAAGACGGAGACAAGGACAAAGGCAAGACCACCATCGTCATCGACGAGGACGGGAAGGTCACCGTCAACGGGAAACCTTCCGCCGATTGGGACGGGGGGAAGGTGAATATTGTCCGTGACTTTGATTTCGATGCGCCCAAAATCATGCTTGACCGGGATTTGGCAGGGCAGCAGACCATTAAATTCAAAATGTTGCAGGACGGTCTTGCCTTTGAAAAGGTCCGCCTGGGGGTATACACCTCCGAGGATGAAAGGGGCGCCAAGGTTACCCGCGTTACCGATAGTAGCGCCGCCTTCAAGGCCGGTCTGAAAGAAGGGGACGTCATAACCAAGGTCGATAATACGCCCATCTCCAACCCCGACGCCTTGTCCAAGGTCATCCGTGAGCACAAGCCGGGTGACGCTGTTGCCATCCACTATCTCCGCGGCGACAAAGAGGAACAAGCCAGGGTAACGCTGGAGAAACCCGCCGACGTTTTCAAGACGTTTGCGTTTGACGCTATGCCGCGTATGAACTTCAGGTACTTTGGCCGTCCGCGTCTGGGCGCCAACATCCAGGACACCGAAGATACCACCGGCGTGAAGGTCCTCCGCGTGAACCCCGAGTCCCCCGCGGAAAAAGCCGGTCTCAAAAAGGACGACGTCATTACGTCGATCGACGGCAAGCCCGTCCATAGCGTTGACCAGGCCATGGACATACTGGGCGACGACGGCGACAAATTCAACTACCCGATGACGGTGAACCGCGGCGGCACCACCGTTACCCTGGAGGTGAAGATTCCGAGGGATTTGAAGACAGGGACGCTCTAATGTGGAGGCCACGGTGTAACCAGGCCCCGGCGGAAGCCGGGGCTTTTTTTGCCCCCGGGCTGGCCGGGCTTTTTAGTATTGCTTCTCCTGGAGCGATTCCAGTATGTTCACATAACTGACATACCGGTCCTCGGCGATCGTCCCGTTGATAACCCCCGCCTTGACGGCGCACCCCGGCTCTTCGAGGTGGAGACAGTCGTTGAACTGGCAATCGCCGAGCACCGCGCGCATTTCGGGGTAATAGTGCGAGAGCTCGTGACGGGCGACGTCCACGAGGCCGAATTCGCGCACGCCGGGCGTATCGATGATCTGACCGCCGCCGGGCAGGTCGAACATCTCGGCAAAGGTCGTGGTGTGCATGCCTTTGCCGCTCCAATCGCTTACTTCGCCGGTTCTGAGCCGCAGCTCGGGGAAAAGATGGTTGACGAGCGAGGATTTGCCCACGCCCGAGTGACCAGAAAGCAGGCTTACCTTGCCAGCCAGAAGCGCCGCGATGGCCGCTAAACCCTCGCCGGAGCGCACGCTCGTCAGCAGCACCGGATAACCGATGGCCGCGTACATGGCGGACCAGACCTCGTACCGTTCCATGTCGGCGTCCCGGTATACGTCCGCCTTATTGAAGACAAGACGCGCCGGCACGCCATACATTTCGGAGGCGATCAGGAACCGGTCGATAAAACCCTGGGAGGTGCGCGGCTCGCGAAGTGTGGCGATCAGCACCAGCTGGTCGAGGTTGGAGGCGATGATGTGGTGGTAGCGCTTGTTGTGCGGTGACTGGCGGGTGATGTAGTTGCGCCGGTCGTGGATAGCGGTGATGATGGCGGAAGATTCGCCCTCGTTCTCGACGTCCATGTCAACCACGTCACCCACTGCGAGCGGGTTGGTCGAGGATATGTCGTCGATCTTGAACTTGCCTTTGGCGCGGGCGTTCCAAAACCTGCCGTCCCGGGACCTGGCCTGGTACCATACACCGGTCGACTTGTAGATCGTACCCTCCATCAGGGAAATTTACGAAGAATCGTGTAGCGGAGCGTCATCTCGACGCCCACAAGGAGGAAAGCGGCCAGCGCGAAGGGCCAGTACTCCTCGATGTACCGTTCATAGCTGGTGACCTCCACCTTCGACTTTTCCAGCGTATCGATATTACGATATATGCTGTCCAGGCTGGCGTTATCGGTAGCCCTGTAGTACTGGCCGCCGGTAGAGGATGCTATATCCCTGAGCAGCTTTTCGTCTATGCCGGCCTTCTCCTGGGTGACGGAGCCGTCCGCGTTGGGCGTCGGGGCGTAACCCTCCGTACCGATGCCGACGGTATAGACCTTTATCCCGATGGCCTTGGCGATCTCCTTGGCGGTATTGGGGTCGATCAGCCCGCCGTTGTTAACGCCGTCGGTCAGCAGGATGACGATCCGGCTTTTCGACGGGCTGTTCTTGAGGCGCTCCACGCTGGTGGCCAGCCCGGAGCCGATGGCGGTCCCGTCCTGTAGCAACCCTGGCCGGATCGCGCTGATCTGCGAAATGACCGCCTGGCGGTCCGTCGTCAGGGGACACATGGTGAAACTTTCCCCGGAAAAGATAACCACGCCGATCCGGTCGGTGGGCCGGTGCAACACAAAATCGATCGCTTCCTTCTTGGCCGCCTCCATGCGGTTGGGGGAAAAGTCCTCGGAGGTCATCGACCCGCTGACGTCGATACAAAGGATGATATCCAGCCCTTCGCCGGTCACCTGTTGCTGGACATTCCGGATTTGCGGGCGCGCCAGGGCGATGATCAGGAAGGCTACCGCCAGCAGGCGGAGTACGAAGAGCGCGCGGGCCAGCGCGGTCTTGAAAGTGGACACGCCCTTGAAGTGCGTCGTGGAGGAAACCTGGAAGGTTGCCCGCAGGTGTCCCTTCCGGCTCACGCGCCACCAGATCATCAGCGGGATGAGCGCCATGAGAAAGAAGACCCACGGCCAGGCAAAGGTGATATGTTGGAGCCAGTAGAAGATCACGACGCTTTTTCGGTTTTGTGGAGAATATCGAGGGCCTTGCGGACCTGTTCCCTGGACTGCTTATGGAGCTCGTTGCCCGGAAAATACTTCGCAAACTTTACCGCGTCTTCGAGGTGGAGCGTCTCCGCGATGGCCGACCGTTCCCGGCCGTCGGAAACCCTCTCCGAAAGCCGCCCCAGCAGGTCGCTGGTGGTGAACTGGGAGGTGTTCCACCCATATTCCCGGAAAAGGTAACGTTTCAACACGCCGTCCAGGGCGGTATAAAAAGGTTTTATGTCCGCCGAGGCATCCGGTAGCGCCAATGCGTCGAGGTTCCTGATCGCCTCTTCATAAGGGGGGAGCGTTTCAGCGGGTTCGCCGCCCTCGACCGCGCTTTTCTTAGAACGAAGCGCACGGATAAGTAAGAATATCAGCGCGCCGAGGACCAGCACGGACGCACTGATCCAGATCCAGGGCAAAATGGCCGGTACCTGTACGATGTCCTTGATGTCCCTTATCTGGTCCTGGGCCTTCATGGGCAGGAAGCCCACGTCCACCCCCAGGCTGTCGGTGACGACGTCGGTACCCGGCAGCTCGAAGGCGGGTATCACCCAATGTCCGCTGTCAAAGCTCGTTACCGTGACGACCTGTTGGAGCTGGATCATGAACTTGTCCGAGACCGTATCGATCTTGCTCCGGGTAACGACTTCGAAATGAGGAAGCGAATCGGGGATATGAACGAACAGGGGATTGCCGGGTGTCGAACGGACCGTAAAGGTGAGCCGGATCGGCTCCCCGATGAGGATGGCCTGCCTGTCCGCGGAGATGTCCGCCGAAAGACCGTTGGGCACGGATTGGGCGCCGGCGCTTGCGGCCAGCGTCATCAGGGTCATGTACAGTAAAGCGCGTCGCATGGGTTTGTTCATCGGCGGTTCCTGTGGGCGAAAAACTTTTGCAGCACCTTTACATAGTCCTCCCCGGTCCCGATATGCAGGAGGTCCGAGCCGGCCCTTACAAAGATCTGCTTGCATTCGTCGTTATAGCGGTGAAACTGTTCTTCATATTCCTTCCGGACGTACGGGCTGGCCGTATCCACGTACGCGACCGCACCCGTTTCCGCGTCCTCAACCTCCAGCAGACCCACGTCCGGGAGGATCATATCCATCCGGTCGTACGCCTTGATCCCGATCAGGTCGTGCTTGCTCGACGCCACGCGGAGCGCGTCCTCGTAGTGCTCGTCCAGGAAGTCGCTCAGGACAAAAGCGATGCTCTTTTGCTTACAGCTGTTATTGAGGTAACGGATCGCCTCGGTAATGTTGGTTCCTTTGTGTTTTGGCGCAGACGTTAGCATCTCCCGGACGATATAAAGGGCGTGCTGCCGTCCTTTCCTCGGTGGGATGAACTTTTCCACCTGGTCGGAGAAAAAAATGACGCCGACCTTGTCGTTGTTGTTGATGGCGCTGAAGGTCACCACGGCCGACACCTCGGTGATCAGGTCCTTTTTACGCTGGTGGTGCGTTCCGAAAAGCGCGCTCGAGCTCACGTCCACGAGCAGCAGCACCGTCAGCTCCCGCTCTTCTTCGAATACCTTGCTGTAGGGGTGGGAAAAACGGGCCGAAACATTCCAGTCGATAAACCTGATGTCATCCCCTGGCTGGTATTCCCGGACTTCCTTAAAGCTCATGCCACGGCCCTTAAAGGCGGAGTGATACTCCCCCTTGAAAAGGTCGTTCGAAAGCTTCCGGCTCTTGATCTCCAGCTCCCGGACCTTACGGATGATATCGGCGGTCGTCATCATGGCACGTTCACGACCTTCAGTACGTCGTCGATAATGTTGGTTACGTTTATGCCTTCGGCCTCCGCTTCGTACGTCAGTCCCAGGCGGTGCCGGAGCACGTCGTGGGCGATGGTACGGATGTCCTCGGGGATCACGTAGGCACGACCTGCCAGGAACGCCACGGCCTTGGAGGCCAGCGCCAGGTTGATCGAGGCCCGGGGCGATCCGCCATAGGCGATCAGGCTTTTTAGTTTCTCCAGCTTGTACTTTTCGGGGAAACGGGTGGCAAAAACGATATCCAGGATATAGTTTTCGATTTTTTCGTCCATGTACACCTGGCGGACGAGGTCACGGGCACTCAGAATTTCCTGGACGGAAACCACCTGTTTGACTTGCTGGGTGTTCGCGGCGCCCTGTACATTCTGGCGGATGATCAATTGCTCCTCCTCCTTTTTGGGGTAACCTACAACGACCTTGAGCATAAACCGGTCGACCTGGGCTTCGGGCAGCGGGTATGTTCCTTCCTGCTCGATGGGGTTTTGGGTCGCCATGACCAGGAAGGGCTCGTCCAGCTTGTAGCTCGTTTCGCTGATGGTCACCTGGCGCTCCTGCATGGCTTCGAGCAACGCGCTTTGTACCTTTGCCGGGGCGCGGTTGATTTCATCCGCCAGGATGAAGTGGGCGAAAATGGGGCCCTTGCGAACCACAAACTCGTTTTTCTGCTGATTATAAATCATCGTCCCCAGCACGTCCGCGGGCAAAAGGTCCGGGGTGAACTGGATACGGCTGAAAGCGGCGTTGATCGACTGGGCGAGCGATTTGATCGACAGCGTCTTGGCCAGCCCGGGCACCCCTTCCAAAAGGATGTGGCCGTTGCTCAGCAGACCGATCAGGAGCCGGTCGATCATATAGGTCTGACCCACGATCACCTTGTTGATCTCCGTACGGACCCGGTCTATAAAGACGCCGGCCGATTGGATCTTTTCATTTACAAGCCGAATGTCTTCAGCGGTTTGTATCATGGAATGGCCATTTTAGGACCCAATATTAGCAAATAATTTGCCTAACCCGGCAACCCGTCTTCCATGAGCGGATTTTAACGTTTTTGCCTAGGTTTGCACCCATGAGTGAAGGATATGACAGCCTGGCGGAACGTTGGGCCGCCCTCGAGGGTGAATTGGTGGAACGTTTTGGTAAAAGGCCCGATCTAAACGCCATATTGTTCCTGATTGGCATCCAGGAGTCCGGGCAGGACCGGGACAGCTTTACCAAGGAAGAAAAACAGGACCTTATGCACGTAGCCGTCTGCCACCTGCTGTCCGCCAGCGGGTACTACGCCCTGGAAGGGATCGACGAGGACGGCTGGCCGCACTATACCCAGCTCAAAGCCCTACCGGCCTTTTCCCTGGCAGAGCAGGAAAATTTTATCAAAGACCACGTGCTTTTGTATTTTGATCAACATGCGTAGCCTCCTCCTTTGTATCGCCTTTATCCCCATGCTGCTTACAGCCCATCCGAAACGGGTGCGGATCGTCACCACCTCCGGGACCATCATCGTCGAGCTGAGCGATAGGACGCCCAAACATCGGGATAATTTCCTTCGGCTGGTTCGGCGCCACGCGCTCGACAGCACCTTGTTTCACCGCGTCATCCCGCACTTCATGATTCAGGCCGGGGACCCCACGTCCAAACACGCCGCCCCCGGCGTACAGCTGGGCGACGGGGACGTAGGATATACCATTCCCGCCGAGTTCGACACCGCGCTCTTTCATCAGCGCGGGGTTTTGGCCGCCGCCCGGGACAACAATCCCGCCAAGGCCAGCAGCGGTTGTCAGTTCTATATCGTGCAGGGCAAGACCTACACCGACGCCGAGCTCGACAACCTCGAGCGCACCCGGCTTCAAGGCCGCAAGATTCCGGTGGCGCACCGACAGGTCTATAAAACGGTTGGCGGCACACCATGGCTCGACATGAACTACACCGTCTTTGGAAAAGTAATCTCGGGTATGGACGTAGTGGACGCCATCGCCGCCGTCAAAACCGACCAAAACAACCGTCCCGTCAGCGATGTACGCATCCTGAAGGCGCGCGTGATACACAAATTTTTATTTTTCTGATTGCTCTAAAAACAGCACCTTAGCGCTTCAAATTATCACCTTCATATGAATTTCCCCGATACTCTCCGTTACACAAAGGACCATGAATGGATCCGCCTGGAAGGCAACGTCGCCACCATCGGCATCACCGAATTCGCCCAGAGCGAACTGGGAGACATCGTTTACGTGGAAATCGAAACCAAGGGCAAGAAGCTGGCTGCCGAAGCCGTATTTGGCACCGTCGAGGCGGTAAAGACCGTCAGTGATCTTTTCCTGCCCGTAGCAGGCACCATCGACGAAGTCAACCCCGCCCTGGAAGGCCAGCCGGAGCTCGTCAACAGCGATCCTTACGGAGAGGGCTGGATGATCAAAATGACGGTCGACAACATCGCGGACGTAGACCAGCTCATGAGCGCCGACGCTTATAAAAACCTGGTCGGTTAAACCATCATGCTTTATCGCCTGTTAAAACGCAGCTACTGGCCGGCGGTCGTCTGGTCGGTGATTATAATATTGCTCCTGGTCCTGCCGGCCAAAGACGTATCCCTTCCGAAGGGCGCCTTCTCCATATTCCTGGAGAGGGTCCACGCGGACAAGCTCGTCCATTTCACGTTATTTGGCGTTTTTGTGGGTCTTTGGACGATTCCCTACGCGGACAAACACAGCCCGGCGGCCAATACCCGTTTCTTCCTCCTGATTTGTATCGCCGCCTGCCTGTTCGGCGCCGCGATGGAATTCGTTCAATTGTACTTTACCAACCGCGACTACGAAAACGGGGACATCGTGGCGGACTCCCTGGGGGCGATCTCGGGGATGATTGTAAGTATGTTGTGGGTCAAGCGGGAGCGCGCCCGCGTGGCGGCCTCCTAGGGCGACGCAGCCGCCCTGTGCGAAGCGCCATCATAAGACACGAAAAAGCCCCTGTGGAAACAGGGGCCGCTTCACCAAAACTAACTGCTTATGAGAAAATTGACTGCTTGCTTATTTATAAGTAGGATTCAAATCTGGAGCCAAAGTTTAGAAAAGTATTGTTAAGAAATCTCTAATCTATTTTCTTTTTCCTAATCTATTGTTCGGCGTCCTTTTGCTA
Source organism: Dinghuibacter sp. (assembly GCF_035492835.1). NCBI lineage: Bacteria > Pseudomonadati > Bacteroidota > Chitinophagia > Chitinophagales > Chitinophagaceae > Dinghuibacter > Dinghuibacter sp. The sequence goes on along the minus strand of NZ_DATJIY010000192.1, from coordinate 17,810 downwards.
AATCCTTTATGCAAAGTTAGGGCGTTTTCAGCCTGTCCAGTGCAAAAGTTTTGTTATAGAATGTCTCCTGCGGGCTCATTTAACAATGAGTCGACTGGATAATATTAAGATACGTCACAAAAAACGAAATTCAAAGCGCGCCGCCGAATGATTTTCAAATTTTTGAAAATCAGTTGATTGTAAGTGGCGGGCTTTAGGCAGCCTATGAGTTGGCCATCTTCTCCGCGTTCTCAGCGAATTGCAGCGCGTCGATAAATTCCTGGATGTCCCCGTTCATGACGTCGTCAAGGTTATACGCGGTCAGGTTGATGCGGTGGTCGGTCACCCGGCCCTGGGGATAGTTATAGGTGCGGATCTTAGCGCTCCTGTCGCCGGTGGAGACGAGGCTTTTCCGGTGGCGGGCGATCTCCTCCTCCTGTTTGCGGACCTGTTCTTCGTAGAGTTTTGTCCTCATCATTTGCATCGCCTTTTCCCGGTTCCCCAACTGGGTACGCTCGGTCTGGCACATGACGACGGTTCCGGTGGGTAGGTGGGTAAGAATGACCTTGGTTTCGACCTTATTTACGTTTTGTCCCCCCGCGCCCCCGCTTCGGGCGGTTTCCATCTTGACGTCGCTGTCCTTTAACTCGAAGTCGATCTCTTCCGCTTCCGGCATGACGGCTACGGTGGCAGCCGAGGTGTGCACCCGGCCGCTGGCTTCGGTGGCCGGGACGCGTTGTACCCGGTGTACGCCGCTCTCGAACTTCAGGGTCCCGTACACGTCGTCGCCCTTTACCTCGACGTTCACTTCCTTGTATCCGCCGGCCGTCCCCTCGGTTTCGCTCAGGATCGACGTTTGGTATCCCTTGGCGTCGAGGTAGCGGAGGTACATCCGGAGGAGGTCTCCGGCAAAAAGCGAGGCTTCGTCCCCGCCGGTACCCGCCCGTATCTCGAGGATGGCGTTCTTCTCGTCCTGGGGGTCTTTTGGAATGAGCATCTGTCGGATTTGCGATTCCAGCTTGTCCTTGCTTTCTTCCAGACCCTCGGTTTCACCCTTGGCCAATTCCCGCAGCTCCTCATCGTCGCCATAGAGGGCTTCCCGGTTGAATTCGATATCGTCCAGGACGCGCTTATAGGCCTCGTAGGCCTTGACGATCTTTTCCAGGCTACGATACTCCTTGCTCAGCTTGCTGAAACGGGCGTTGTCGTTCACTACCTCCGGGTTCGTCAGGGCGACGCCGGTATCCTCGAATTTGGCCTTGATGGCTTCCAGTTTATCTAACATACCTTTACCGGCGCTTTGTCGCATTTACGGCTTTGGCGCCAGGGCGCAAAATTAACAAATCTTCAGATGGGATACTGGAAAATACAGGCGGACGGGTTGTTCGATGGGTATAAAATTGACGCCGATCGCGTCCTGGTCGGGGAAGACGATGGCACGATTGCCGCGGTGGTGCCGGAGGCAGAAGCCGGAAGCGATGTCCAACGCATCCGCGGGTTGTTGTGCCCCGGTTTTGTAAATACCCATTGTCACCTGGAGCTATCCCACATGGCGGGCGTCATCCCCGAGGATACCGGTCTGGTGGATTTCCTGTTACAGGTCCTGGGCAAACGAGGAGAGATCGGGAGGGATCCCCTGGAAGCGGCACGCCAGGCGGACCGGGCGATGCAGGCGGAGGGTATTGTCGCCGTCGGGGACATTTCCAACAACATCAGCACCCTACCTGTCAAGGCAGCCAGCGCCCTTTACTACCATACCTTCGTGGAGACCATGGGCTTTTTGCCTGCCTCCGCGGAGAGCCGTCTGGCTCAGTCCAGACAGGTATACGACGCGGCGGCACGGTCGCTGGGCGCGGCCAGCCTCGTTGCCCATGCTCCTTATTCCGTTTCCCGGCCGCTGTTCGAGGCCATCAACCGGACCTATGCGGGCAAGGGCGGCATATTCTCTATCCATAACCAGGAATCCGAGGCCGAAAACCAGTTCTATCGTGAAGGGTCGGGGGACTTCCTCCGTCTCTACGCCGCGCTCGGACAGTCGCCCGACTTCTTCGAGGCCGCCTCGAAAAGCTCGCTGGCCACCTATCTGCCCTGGATTTCCGAACCTTCGACCCTCCTGCTCGTACACGACGTCGCCAGCGACGCGGATGACATACGTTTCGCCATGACGCTTACCCGCCAGCGTGGACAATCCTTATATTGGTGTCTTTGTCCCGGCGCCAACCGGTACATACAACGCACCCTTCCGCCGGTCATGGAGCTCCGCGCGCTGGGTTGCACCCTTACGCTGGGCACGGACAGCCTGGCTTCGAACCAGCGGCTCAGCATACTGTCTGAAATCCTGCTCCTGCAGGAAGCGTTCCCGGCGGTTCCCCTCGAAGAAATGCTGGGATGGGCCACCCGTAACGGCGCGCAGGCCCTTGGGATGGGGGACGTGTTAGGCAGCTTTACCCCTGGCGCCCGCCCGGGCGTTCTCGTGCTGGAAGGTTGGGCCGACGACAGGCTTGGCGCGACCACCGGTGTCCGCCGGCTTTTCTGACCGGCTTCGCTATTTTTGCCAAAAAAAAATATGCGCGCAATCGTCTTGAAGGGTCCGGGTGGCGTCGAACAACTCCAATCGGTGGAGCTGCCCCAGCCCATCTCCCGTCCCGATGAAGTCCTGGTTCGGGTCAATGCCATCAGCATCAATCCGGTCGATGCAAAAACGCGGGCGGGGAAAGGCGTATACGGGCGCATCAAGTCGGAAGACCCCATCATACTGGGCTGGGACGTCTCCGGTGTCGTCGTCGAATCGAATGCCGGGCAGTTCGCCAAGGGCGACGAGGTGTTTGGCATGGTGCGCTTCCCTGGCCACGGCAAGGCGTATGCGGAATACGTCGCGGCGCCGGCCGCGGACCTCGCCGCCAAGCCCGCGGGGATTACCCACACGAACGCGGCGGCGTCCTGTCTGGCGTGTCTGACCGCGTGGCAGGCCTTGACGGAGCACGTCCGGATCAAACCCGGCCAGCGGGTGCTGATACACGCTGCCGCCGGTGGCGTCGGTCACTTTGCCGTACAGCTCGCCAAACACTTCGGGGCCTATGTGATCGGAACCGCTTCGGCCGCCAACAGGGACTTTGTATTGGATCTGGGCGCCGACGAGCACGTCGACTATAAGGCCCAGGCGCTGGAGGACGCGGTGGCGGATGTGGACGTGGTGCTGGATACTATTGGCGGGGACAATATCGACAAGTCCCTCCCGGTGATCCGCAAAGGCGGGACGATCATCAGCATCCCTTCCGGCATGAGCGAATCGGTGACCGATAAGGCAAAGGCGATGGGTATAAACGGTTTCTTTTTCCTGGTGCGATCGAGTGGCGAAGACATGGGCAAGATCGCCACCCTCCTGGAAAATGGCGCGATCCAACCGCACGTATCCCAGGTCTTTCCGTTTGCCGATATGGGACAGGCGCACCTGCAGATCGAATCCGGCCGCACCCGGGGCAAACTGGCGCTGAGGTTACCCTAGTATATCCTGCAACACCGGCAGGGAGCGGAGTTTTCCGAAGTCGGGCACGTGGAGCGCATAGAACAGCTGGTAGGCCTCGAGCAGGCTGCGTCTCAGCTCCCGGTTCAACCGGATGGCGCCGAGCCCGGCCACCGTCCCGGCTTCCATCAGGGCGGTCGTGGCTTCCGCCAGATACCCATCCAGGTAATAGGCGTGCACCGGTCTCTCGGTCACGTACATCCCTTCCTGCAGGTCGAGGACCGGGGTATGCTCCGAATAACGGCCGCCTATCTGGAAACCGAGATAGGCTGCGAGCGCCAGGGTAAAGTGGAGGGCGTAGTTGGCGGCCGTAAGGTCGTCGGATGCGTCCAGCCGGATCAGCGAGGTCTCTATGAAATCATATAGATCCGGATTGGCTTCCGGCTGTTTGAGGCACTTCTGCAGAAGCTCCATCATATACATGACCAACGTATTCCGTATCATACCGGCATATACCTGGCGGTAGACATAGCTCCATTTGAACTCCTTTATGCGGTGCAGGTTGCGTTGGTCCTGGTGATAGACCACCATGTCCAGGATCGCCGCGGGCTGGAACAACCCGGCGCGGGTGCCCCCTTTTTTCTCCGTCCTTACGCCGTTTACGATATAGGACTGGACGCCGAACAGCTCGGTGTACATCAGCACGATCAGGCTGGTGTCTCCATATTTCACGGCGCGCAATACTATGCCTTTGGTCGAATGGATCATGGTCAATGTATAAATACAATCTTCGCGGCCAGGTGCTCCTGGTTCTGCGGACCGGCGACGAGGACGAGGTAGACCCCGGTGGCGACCCGCCTGCCCGAATAGTCGTTCCCGTTCCATACCGCTTGTCCACCCAGGGCGACGGTCTGGTAAACGAGACGTCCGCCCAGCTCGGTAATTTTCACGACCGCACCCTCCGGCACGCCGCGGACGGCGATCGTACCCGAATACCCGGGCGGCACGGGATTCGGGAAGACCAGCAGCCCGCCGGATTGTCCCGCCTGGGTAGCGTCGCCCCGGAAAGAACACATACCCGCCGGGGTACTGAAAAATACTTCTCCCGTTTTCCCGTCGATACCGATCGCGTTGATCGTGTCATTGAATAGCGGACTGTTGGCCGTATTAAAGGTCGTGATCACCTGCGTGCCGTCCTCGCTGATCAGCCAGGCGCCGGCCGTGGTGCCCACCCACTTCCTGTCGGCGCCGTCCACCGCCATGCAGCGCACCGATTGTCCCTGGAACAGATACCCCGCAAAGGCATCCTGCTGGACCACCGGCCAGGTGACGTCGCATCCGCCCGAAAATATCGATGCCCCACACTCCACTACCCCGATACCGTTATTGGTGCCCATCCATACCAGCCCTTGCCGGTCCATTATTATACAATTCACCGTGGGGTCTGGGAGGTTTCCCTGTCCTGCCCCGGGCAGATAAGATTTCCATTGCTGGGTGGCGGGGTTGAAACACAATGCGCCGTATCCCGAGGGGCCCGCGGCCCAGATGTATCCATATGCATCGCTGACCGGCGCGCCCAGCTGGTTTCCGGGTATGAGGAACGGCGGACCGTAAGACGTCACCGACCCGTCAGGGGTCATCGCTTCCAAAGGTCGCTGGGCGCCGCTGTTGATCATCCATAACCGTCGGCTGGAATCATAGGCCAGACCGGTAATCGAGCCGGAACCCGCGCCGGCGGCCAAACCGCCGGTCAGCCGGAACAGACCGCCCTGGGTTGCCCCCGCATACACGGTATCGCCCCGGACCGCTATCGCTCCCACGTCGTGCGTGCCGGCCATGGCCGGCTGTGTCAGGCTGTTAAAGGCCGTCCACTGCGAGCCGTCGAAGTGATAGAACCCGGTGGTGTCACCCCCGCCCGCTATCCAAAGGTCGCCCCCCACGGCCTGCATCTGGCCGTCGAGCGGTCCGTCGGGTGAATTGGGGACCAACGCTTCCAGCGTTGCTCCGTTCCACAACAGCAATCCCCTTTGCGCGTCGGCTATCCAGGTCACCGCGTCGTCTACGAGCACGCCCCGCGGGTCGGCCAGGGATGCCCCTTCCAACGTCCGGGCGACGGCGCCCGCGGTCCCCAGCCAGGTGATGCGCCCGGTTGTCCCGCCCGGGTCCTGCTCGCTGATTATCAAGCTGTCGCCTCCGGTCTGGATGGCCCGGATGGTCCATCCCGCGGCATACCAGGGGCGCCAGACGCCGCCGGTATACGCGTATACGGAATCGTTGCGTAGCACGTAAATCGTTTGCCCGTCGCCAATGACGTCCTGACACGGCAATATGTCCATGCCGGCGTCGCCGGTCGATACCTGCCAATTGGAGAAATCCGCGAGGTTGGCGGCGGCCTTTGGCGCCTTGCGCAGGCCGGTGGCGGTGGCTGCATACCAATACTGGCTATCCGACGCGACCGCGTATACCGGCGTCTGGACGCCGCCGGGCCCGATGACGTAGGTATCCTCTACGGCCGCTGCGGAGATGCCCACCACGACGATACCCAAACCCGTGGAAAGATACGCGCTGCCGCCTTCTATATGGACGTCATGGATGGTCTTGTCGCCCGTGACCTGCGCGATCTCGAGGTCGGGGACCTCGGTGATAGACGATCCTTCGACGAGGTCGACGTCGCTGTTGGCGTATCCGATGACAACCACGCCCTGCGCCGCCGCCAGTGCATTCACGCCGATGCTGTGCAACCCGTTGATGGTGCTGTAGCGGGTAATGACGTTGTCCGGCCCGGATACGTTGAACACCGACTGCGGCGTCGCTACCCAGATATCGCCGGCCGCTCCGCCGATACCCTGCGCATGGTGGTAGGAAAGGTGCGAGCGCCAGGCGCCAATGGGCTGTAACTGTGCACAGACACAACCCGGAAGGACCATCCACAGCCAAAAGATCGCGAGGCGCATACGTCAAAAATAGGCCAATCGGCAAATTTTGCGTTAGTTTGCGCCCATCATGTGGACCTACCTGGCAAAATGGGTGCTGAAGTTCCGGTTACCCTTGTTGATAGCGATTGCGCTGATTACCGCTTTGATGGGCTTTTTCGCCAGCCGCCTGCAGCTCAGCTACGAATTTTCGAAGTCGATTCCCGTAAATCATCCCAAATACCTGGAATACCAGGCCTTCCGTCGCGCCTTCGGGGACGACGGCGAGCTTTTGGTGGTAGGCCTGCGCACCGATAGCTTTTATACCCTGCCGGTCTTTACCGCCTATACGCGCCTGCAAAAAAGGCTCAAGAACATAAAGGGGGTGGAAACCATCCTGAGCGTACCCGCCGCCGTCGACCTGGTCAAGGACACCGCCACGACCAGCATGGCCATCAGGCCGGTGTTTCCGGCGTCGATCGCTTCCCCGGAGGCCCTCGACAGCGCCCACCGGCTCTTCGAACGGCTCCCGTTCTACCGGGGGTTGTTGTACAATCCGGACACCAGGGCCTACCTCATGGCGGTGAGCCTCGACAAGAACCTCATCAACTCCCCCGCCCGTACGCGGCTGATCAATACGATCCTGGACAGCCTGCACGCCTTCGAGCAGGAAACCCACCTGACCCTGGCCGTGAGCGGGCTGCCCCTGATCCGAACGGTCATGAGTAACCGCATCCAGCACGAGATGCAGTTTTTCCTCCTGGGCTCCCTCATACTGATGACCGTCATCCTGCTGGCCTTCTTCCGTTCGTTCAGCGCGATGGCCATATCCCTGCTGGTGGTGCTGATCGGGGTCGTTTGGAGCATGGGCACGACGGAGCTCCTGGGGTACAAGATCACCCTCCTGACCGCCCTCATGCCGCCGCTGGTGGTCGTGATCGGGGTGCCGAACTGTATCTACTTCCTTAATAAATACCACACGGAATTCCTGAAGGGCGCGGGCAAGGAAAACGCGCTCGTCGCCATGGTCAGCCGCATGGGCGTGGTGACCTTTATGTGCAACCTGTCGGCGGCCATCGGCTTTGCCGTCTTTGCGCTCACCCAAAGTCCCATCCTGAGGGAGTTCGGGGTGGTGGCGGGGATCAACATCATGGCCCTTTTCGTGGTGTCGTTTTGTATCCTGCCTCCCCTGCTGAGCTACCTTCCCGCACCAAAGCCCAACCACACCCGGTATATCGAGAACCCGCGTATCCAGGCGCTCCTGGAGCGGATCGAGCGCTGGGTGTTCCAACACCGGAAGGCGGTTTTCGCGGGCACAGCACTGGTGCTGGCGGTGGCCGTGGCCGGTCTCTTCCGGTTGAAATCGGTGGGATTCATAGTGGACGATCTGCCCAAAAAAGACAAGCTGTACACCGACCTGAAATTCTTCGAGCAGAACTTCCACGGCGTGATGCCGCTGGAGATCGTCGTCGATACCAAAAAGCGGAACGGGCTTACCGGCTCAAAGGCGCTCAGGGTATACGCCCGCATGGATTCCCTGTCACAAACGATCGCGTCTTTCCCCGAAACGGGGCGACCCCTGTCGGTGGTCGAGGCGTTGAAATTCGTCAAGCAAGCCTTTTATGACGGGGACAGCGCCTATTACGCGCTCCCCACGGACTTCGACGGGGCCTTCCTGGCCGACTACCTTTCCCCGAAAAACGCGGCCGGCAAAAACGCCGGAAGTTTTGGCCGGCTCCTCAACTCCTTTGTGGATACAGCCAAGGAACGGACGCGCCTGAGCGTGAACATGGCGGACGTGGGTACCGAAAAACTGCCGCTCTTGCTGGACACCCTGCAAAAGAGGGCCGCGCAATTGTTCGATACCACCCACTACAAGGTCACGTTCACCGGTTCGACGGTTACATTCCTGGTGGGCTCCAGCTTTATCATCAACGGTCTCAAGGAAAGCATCCTTTGGGCGTTCCTGCTTATCGCGGCGTGCATGCTCTATTTATTCAGGTCGATACGCATCCTGATCTGTTCCCTCATCCCCAATATCATCCCACTGGTCATCACCGCCGGCGTCATGGGCTGGGCGGGCGTTGCATTGAAACCGAGCACCGTCCTGATCTTTAGCGTAGCCCTGGGGATCGCCATCGACGTCACCATCCGGTTCCTGGTTAATTATAAACAGGAGTTGGGAACGCATCAGGGCGACGTTCCGGCCACGGTAAGCCAGACGATCCGCCATACAGGTATTAGCATAATATATACTTCTCTTGTACTCATCGCGGGATTCATCATCTTTTGCTTTAGCAATTTCGGCGGGACCCAATCCCTCGGGTGGCTGACATCCCTCACGCTGCTGGTGGCGATGGTAACGAACCTCGTCCTGTTACCGGTATTGCTCATAGTAATTAATCCTAAGAGGAATAGGTAAAACAGGCTTTCGCCGGACCGTTGGAAGTTATCAAGAACGATACGGTATCTCAATGATTATTCCAAATATTGCGGGAATAAAATAATTATTGCTTAATTTTAACGTTTGATAACGTGTTGCGCGCTCTCCCGAGCGCGCGCATCAGAGAGAAAACTTGACTCAAAACAACAGCAATTATCTACGTATGACTCCACAAAAAACTAACTGGAGCCGGTCGCCAAGAATTGGCGTACCTGGTGCGTTGAAATGGACAGCAATTGCTTCACTGGCCATTTTATCGACGATCGAGACACCCTACAGTGCCCATGCAGGCGAAATTCGTGCCGTCTTTGCGGCCAAGCCGGTTAAAGGTATAGTTAGGGACGAGAACGGTCAACCGCTGGCCAACGTAACGGTCACGGTTAAGGGTACCACCCGCGGTACGACGACCGACGAAGCGGGTAATTTCACCATCAACGCCGAACCCGGCGATGTACTGGTTTTCAGTTCTATCGGTACCGACCAACTGCAACAGAAGGTTGGGAAGGGCGATCACGTCCTGATCACCCTGAGCAAAAAAGACAAGTCCCTCGATGAGGTCGTTGTCGTCGGTTACGGTCAGGCCAAGAGCACCGCTACCGCGGTCGGTAACCTCGACATGGTCAGCTCCAAGCAGCTCCAGGAAAAGCCGGTTGCGGACGTGCTTGACGCCGTCCAGGGCCGCGTTCCGGGTCTGTCGATCCTCAGCTCCACGGGTGAGCCGAACGGCCAGGTGAGCGTGTCGCTGAACGGTGTCGGTTCGCTGACAGCGGACGTTACGCCCCTCATCATCCTCGACGGGGTACAGGTAGCCATCGGTACCCTCCTTCAAATGAACCCCAACGACATCGCGGACATGACCATCCTGAAGGATGCGGCGTCCACGTCGATCTACGGGGCCCGCGCGGCGAACGGCGTCATCATGGTTACGACCAAGAAGGGCACCCCCGGCCGTGACAACATCACGCTGCGTACGCAGTACGGCGTATCCAACATCGCGGATACCAAGTACTTCAAGTCGTTCATGAGCTCGGACGAGCTGGCCAACTTCCAGGTAGCGCAGTTCAATGCCGGGACCAACATCGGCTACGACCAGCACACCATGGACTCCATCCGCCAGGCCAACGGTAACGTCAATACCGAATGGTGGAAGTATTACTATAAGAAGAATTCGCCGGTTTTCCAGCAGGACCTCGTGTTCTCCGGCGGTACGTCCAAGACGCAATATTATATCGACGGTTCCTGGCTGAAAGACCAGGGCGTCGCCTACCGCTCGGAATTCAACCGGTATACCCTCCGTGCCAACATCACCTCGAAGGTGACGGATTGGGCTACGGTCGGTGTACAACTCGGCGGCGGTTACAGCGTGGCCCAAACCAACCCTTCCGGTTCGAACTCCACCAACCGCGGGTTGTTCTTCCTGGCGCCTTCGTACTATTCGCCCATCAACCCCGCCACCGGTCAGGAATATGTCTATATCCCGGGTTGGAACCACTTCAACCCCAAATACCGGGCTGACCAGCTTCCCAACCCGCTCAACCAGATCCAGCTGAATCCGACGGGCTTCCTGGAAATCCGGCCGCTCAAAGGGTTGACTTTCCGCTCAACGGCGGGTATGGATGCGTACGACTACCGCAACGAGTCGCTCACGATCCCCTCCCAGACCTTTAATAACAACTCCGGCAGCACGTACGAGGAATTCGACCGCGAGACGAAGCTGACGATCAACAACACGCTCGAGTATCAATTCAAGATCAAGGATCAGCATACCATCACCGCGCTGGCCGGTCAGGAATATATCGACGACAAATACAGCTACTTCAACGCTTCGTCCGCGGACCAGTCTGACGCCCGTCTGACGCTGCTGCAGAACGGTACGCAAAGCCTCGCTGTAAATTCGGATGCTTCTGAATATAACTATATCTCCTACTTCGGCCGTTTGAGCTACTCCTTCCGCGACAAGTACAACCTGGACCTGTCGATCCGGAATGACGCCTCTTCCCGTTTCGGGGCCGACGTCCGGAACGCGCTCTTTGGCGCTGCCGGTATCATGTGGTGGGCGAAGAAAGAAAGTTTCCTGAGCGGTGTAAAATGGCTGACCGACATCCAGGTCCGTGCGAGCCTGGGTACCCAGGGTAACTCGGCCATCGGCAACTACCAGTCGCTGGCGCTCGTCGGCAGCAATACCTACAACGGTGGAACCGGCTTTTACGTAAGCGCCCCCGGTAACCCCGACCTGACCTGGGAAAAGGTGCTGACCGGCATGTTCGGCGCCACCTTCACATTGTTCGATCGGGCGCACTTCGACCTCGCCTACTTCAACAAGCACACCAAGTCCATGCTGGTGAGCGTTCCCTACGCCTATACCTCCGGGTTTGCCAATATCGAGCAGAACGTGGGTACGCTGTTGAACCAGGGTCTCGACGCCAAGGTGAACATCGACATCGTAAAGACGCGTAAGCTGTGGATCTCCCCCTTCTTTACCGCAACGTATGTCAAGGAAAAGGTTACCTCGCTGTTCCAGGGTCTCGACCACTATGTCCTGCCGGGCTATGGTTTTGCCTGGATCGTGGGCAAACCGGTCATGTTCGTGGATCCGATCTTTGCCGGGGTAAATCCCCAGGACGGGAATCCGCAATGGTATGTGCCCGGTCCCAACCCGATGGTAACTACCAAGGACCCCAAGAACGTGACAGAGAATTATGATGGCGACCTGCTCCAGCAGAACACCGGCCACAAGCTGAACCCCCCGTTCTATGGCGGCTTCGGTGTGGACGCCACCTGGAAAGGCTTTGCGCTGAGCGTACAGTTCTCGTTCTACAGCCACAAGATCATCATCAACAACGACGAATACTTCTACGCCAACCCGAACCTGTTCGGTTTCTACAACCAGGCCAAGGAAGTTCAGAACTACTGGAAGAAACCCGGCGACATCGCTCAATACCCGAGCTTCAACAACCAAACCTGGACACAATTCGACAACCGCCTGGAAGAGAACGCCAGCTTTATGCGGATGAAGGTCGCTACGCTGAGCTACAACCTGCCGCACAGCATCCTGGAAAAAACAAAGGTTATCCAGGGCATCAAGCTGTACGTCACTGGTCGTAATCTGCTGACCTTCACGAAGTATCCCGGCGTCGACCCGGAGCCCAACTCCAACCTCGAGCTGGGTAGCTATCCCAACACCAAACAAATCGTCGGCGGTCTGGACGTCACCTTCTAGTACTATTAAACAGAAAGAAACATGAACAAGACGAAAATAAAACTTGCAATAGGGGCGCTCTCGCTGGTGACTTTGGCTTCGTGCAGCAAGAACCTCCTCAACCTGAACCCTCCGGATTCCATCGCCCTGGGTGAGGCTTTCCAACAAGTCAGCGACGCTGAAAAGTGGGACGGAGGTATTTACGCCACGCTCCGCGGCAACACCAACGGCGGTTACACCATGGCTCCCGACATCCAGGCCGACGAGCTGAACGCCACCCTGGACTATGGCAATAATTACGGTGGTATCCATACCTGGCAGGGCTTCACGGCCGGCGACTACGAGATCAGCGGTGAATGGAGCGCCTATTATGCGGCTATTTCCACCATCAACGCCGCCATCGAAGGTTACCCCAACATCAAGACCAGCTCCCCTTCGGATGTGGCCGAGATGAACGAGCTCACGGGCGACGCCTACCTGGCCAGGGCCTTTTATTATCACAAACTGGTGCTCCGCTGGGCTAAAGCCTATGACCCCAGCTCCGCTTCCACTGACCTGGGGGTTCCCCTGATGTTAAAGTACGACGTCAGCGCGCTGCCCGCGAGGGCCACGGTGGCTGATACCTATACACAGATCATGAGCGACATCACCACCGCGCGCGCGCTGCTCGACGGCGTTACCGGTCAGGCGGGATCCATATATTTCACCCAGGATGCCGTGCTGGCGCTCGAAGCCCGTGTAAAATTGTGCATGCACGACTGGGCCGGCGCCAAGGCGGCCGCCGATAGCGTGATTGCCACCGGTAATTATCCCTTGATCACCTCGCAGGCCGCTTTCAATAGCTATTGGCTTAATGATGACCCGGGTGAAACGATCATGCAACCCAACATCTCCCAGACCAACGAGCGCCCGAACGCCAATACCATGTACATCAACTACAATGTCGGCACCGGGGAAGACGATCCGTACTATATGCCCGCGCAATGGGTGGTCGATATGTATGATAACGCGGATATCCGTAAGACGTCTTACTATACGAATACGTCGGTCAACTTCCTCGGAAATACCTACACGAATGTTTGGGTTGTCGGCAAATTTCCGGGTAACCCTATCCTGCAATCCGCACCGGCGCCTCAGTCCAACTATCAGAACGCGCCAAAGATCTTCCGTGTAGCCGAAGATTATCTGATCTCCGCCGAAGCTGCCGTACAGGCCGGTAACCCCGGTGCAGCAGCTGCGCCGCTCAACGCCCTGCGTACGGCGCGTGGTCTTGCCGCCCTCGGTACCGTTGCGCTCCAGGACGTCATGGACGAACGCACCCGCGAATTGGCTTTCGAAGGCTTCCGCCTCGACGACCTGAAACGCTGGAACCTCGGTTTTACCCGTCACAATCCGCAAAACACCGCCATGCTGGTGGGTGGGGCCAACTACCTTGGCCAGACCCAGGCTGCCGGTGCGGATAAGTTCGTATGGGGTCTTCCGACGAACGATATCACCATCAACCACAACCTGGTGCAGAACCAGGGGTGGTAATTGATTAGGACTTAATACGATAGAGGCCGTCTTCGTTAGGAGACGGCCTCTATTATTTTTATTTGGCGGCTTGTGTTTTTCTATTTAATTTTGCCATTAACAAGTGAATAACATATAGGGCTATTTTTTCATTATTCCTGCCCTCCATTGCCACTATCCTGCTTTTAAAACCCGCAATCATCCCTGACAATCAAACGCTACCAGTTGTCCACGTCGTGGAAGACTGTGATGCTTATATATCGTTTGCAGGCGCCTGCCTGGCGCTAACCTGTGTATAAACACCCTAAGTCCGGGGCCGCAAGTGCGGCCCCTTTTTTTGGCCGGGGCGCTGCGCGGCTGCTATGGCAGGACTTCGCGGAGCTTGGCTTCGAGGTCGTCGCCGCGGAGGCCTATGGCAAGGATGTGGCCTTGGGGGTCGAGGAGGACGTTATAGGGGATGCCGGTGAATTGGTAGGCGTCGACGGCCTTGCTTTGCCAGAATTGGAGGTCGGAAATCTGGGTCCAGTCGAGGTGGTCGTCGTGTATGGCCTTGAGCCAGGGGCCTTTTTCCTGGTCAAGGGACACGCCCACGATGGCGAAGTTCTTGTTTTTGAATTGATTATAGGCCTTGACGACGTTGGGGTTCTCGGCCCGGCAGGGGGGGCACCAGCTGGCCCAGAAGTCGACGAGCACGAATTTGCCACGGAGGCTGCTGAGCGTAAAGGTCTTACCCGCGGTATCGGGGAGGGTCAGCTCGGGGGCGATGCTGCCTACGTGCGGGATACCCGACGCTTTGCCGACGGCAGCCATCTGACCGGATACGATGGCGTCCTTCGGAAACCGCTGTTGCAACCCCTGTGCGAGCGCATTGAGGGTATCGACGCTGTAGCTGCTGGTATTTATTTCGGATTGCTCCGCCGCGTCATGGTCTGCGCCGATCGCATAGAAGTTCAGGGCAAAGGACGCCACCACGGGGCTCGGATCGGTCCGGATCACCCCGGCGAGCGTATCGTACAGCTGGCGGGTGATGACGTCGGCCTTTACGGGTCCCGCCGGATCGGTGGAGTCGCTTTTCAAGGCATGGATCTGGAACATTATTTCCTGCAGGGACTCGAGGACTGTACGGAACCTGTCGGAAGCCGGCGAGCCCTTGACCGTGTAGTCGCCGCCCTTGTTGGCGTCCATCGACAGGGTCACTTCTTTCGCGTCGTTGACGACCCCCATCCAAGGTCCGCCGTTCGGATCACCCAGCATGACGCGGAACAGGTCTTCATCCTTCGGGCCCTGCAGCTGGAATTTTCCCTCTTTTATGATCGCGCTGTCCAGGATCAGTATGGGCTTTCCATCCAGCCCGCTGGTCACCAGGTATGCCTTCCGTATGGTTATCGGCATACCCTTCAGCTCGCCTTTTACCGTAAATTCTTTTCCTTTTTGCTTGCAGGAGGCCAAAAGGCCCAGCGCCAGGCACCCTACTATGGCCGCACCCTTGGTGCGGCTGAAAGCCGTACGTAACATCATTTTAGTTTTTCCGCGAGTAATTGATTGACCACCTTGGGGTCTGCTTTCCCCTTGGATCTTTTGATGATTTCACCGACAAACAACCCCACCAGGCCTTTTTTACCCTTACGGTATTCCGTTACCTTATCCGGCATGCTGGCGAGCACCTCCTCAATCAGCGGCAGGATGGTGCCTTCGTCGGAGTCCTGGAGGACATTCAAACGGGTAGCCGCCTCTTCCGCGCTGATCCCGCCGTTGTCGATCATATACGGAACGACGCGGGAGGAGGCTATCGAAAAATTGATTTTGCCCTCTTCGATCAGCCGGATGACGCCTCCCAACCGGGCCGCGTTCAACGGGTATTCATCCACCCCGGCTCCCCGGTCGTTGCACCAGGACTTGACCGGCCCCAGTACCCAGTTTGCCGCGGCCTTGTAGGCGCTCGTTTCCCCGATCAGGGCTTCGTAATACACGCTCATGGCCTTGTCGTCGCTGATCACCCGGGCGTCATATTCCGACAGCTGCAGCTCCCGGGTATACCGCTCGAACAATTCCTCCGGCATGGCGGGGATTCCCGCCCGGACCTCTTCGAGGAACGCCTCGGTGATCTTGAAGGGCGTCAGGTCGGGCTCCGCGAAATACCGGTAGTCCTCGGCGTGCTCCTTGGTCCGGATGGCAAAGGTCGTGTCCGTGTCCGCGTCAAAGCTCCTGGTTTCCTGTACCACCGTCCCGCCAACCGATACGAGGTCCGCCAAACGGCCGATCTCGAATTCGATCGCCTTGCGGACGTTCCGGATGGAGTTCATATTCTTTACCTCTACCTTCGTGCCCAGGCGTGTTTCGCCCTTCGGACGGATCGAGATGTTGGCGTCGCAACGCATGCTCCCTTCTTCCATATTCCCGTCGCAGATTCCCAGGTGGCGCACGATCTTGCGTAACTCCGTCAGATAAGCCGCGGCCTCTTCCGCGCTATGCAGGTCGGGCTCGGTCACGATTTCCAGCAGGGGCACCCCCGCCCGGTTATAGTCCACCAGCGTTGTCACCGGGTCCTGGTCGTGGAGGCTCTTCCCTGCGTCCTCCTCCATGTGGATCCGGTTCAGCTGTACCGCCCTGGCGCCTTCGGACGTCCTTATCAGCACGCGTCCGCGCTCGCATATCGGCGTGGTGTGCTGGGAGACCTGGTAACCCTTGGGCAGGTCGGGGTAGAAGTAGTGTTTGCGCGCAAAATAATTGCGCCGCACGATGTCGCATTGCAATACGAGACCCAACCTGACCGCATACTCTATCGCCCTCCGGTTCATCCGCGGCAATGTACCCGGGTGTCCCAGCGTGATGGGGCTCACGTGCGTATTGGGGTCCCCCCCAAACGCCGCGCTATCCCCGCAAAACAACTTGCTTTCCGTCAGCAGCTGCACGTGTACCTCCAATCCGATCACGGCTTCAAACCGGTCAGTATTTGCCATGCGGCAAAGGTAGAAATTAGGAACCACCATGCCAAACGGCTATATTGGTGCACTTCAAACCGATAAAACATGAAACAAACGCTATTATCGTTCTGCCTGATCCTGGCTATCCAAAACCTTTTTGCCCAATGGAGCCCTAGCGGAAACAATATCTATAATACCAATTCCGGCAACGTCGGTATCGGCACCGCATCACCCACGCTCCCCCTTTCCATATCCACGGCTAACGGGGGCGACGCGATGCGTATAACGAATACAAACACCCAATACGGCGCCGCGGCGATGGAGTGCTTTGTATCCGATGGATCACAAACGTATATCGGTCAGATATTCGGCCAATGGTCCGGGCTGACAAGCCCGTCGGTGTGGCAATCCAGCAACAATATCGTCATAACACCTGCACTGAATTCACCGCAGACAGGGATAAACCTGTTGACGAACGGTCACGTGGGCATTGGAACGACTGCGCCGGGCTACCCTTTGGACGTGAATGGCGCGGTTGCTGCGGGTGGAATCAACGTCAACTCAAACACCACCAAGTTTTTCGTCAGAAACAATGCCGGCAAAACCTGGGCCTTGAGCGCCGGCGAAAATAATGTGAACGAAACCAATTTCGGTATATACGACTGGACAGATAACCAGACATCACCTTTCCTCTCCATCACATCGGGAGGCAACGTATTGATCGGTAAGACATCACAGATTAATTCGTCCTACCTCCTCGACGTGGCCGGCACGGTTCGGGCAAACGCCGTTGCCGTGAACACCAACGGGGCCGACTTCGTCTTCGATCCGGGATATACATTGACCCCTTTGACCAGCCTTGGTAAGTACGTCCGCCAATATCATCACCTCCCCGGCGTCGAACCGGCCGCTCAAATGCAAGCGCAGGGTATGAACGTTGGCGATATGACGACAAAACTGCTGCAAAAGATAGAAGAACTGACGCTGTATGCCGTCGCGGCCGATAAGCGCGCGGAGGAATTACAGGCACAGCTAAAAATCCAACAGGCCGAAATTGACGACTTGAGAAAAAAGATCGCGAATTAGCTAGAACTTGCGCAAGTTGGAACTCATGTGGTGCTGGTGGCCGTTCTCGGCGTTCTCGGAGCCGACGGCGTTGGCGGGACAGCCATATTTGGGAGCGCAGCTGTAAAGAGCAGCGGAAAGGGCGAGTGCGAGGAGCGCGATGCGGAAGGTTTTCATTTTGTCAGGATTGGGATTTTCGTCTTTAAATATAGGGCTTTTCCGGCATATCGGCAAACCGGCGCCGCGGGCTTGCTTGGAGTGATCGGCTCCAGTCGGAGCGGTCGGGCCTCTTTTTCCCCGTTTTTGCCAAACG
>NZ_DATJIY010000191.1:0-14877 GCF_035492835.1 Dinghuibacter sp. | reverse complement strand
AACAGGGGAAAAGAGGCACCCCACCCCACCTCGTGGGCTCAATGGGCATGCAATGGCAAATTTCTAATCCGTGAACTTGTACCCCACGCCTCGCGCGGAGTGGAAGTGTTGCGGATTGCGGGAATCCGCCTCGAAGTATTTCCGGAAATTGAGGATGAAATTATCGATGGTCCGCGTCGTCGGGTACACATTGTAACCCCAGACCGCCTGGAGGATCTTTTCCCGTGTCACGACCTCGTTCCTGTTTTCAATAAGCAAGCGAAGGAGCATCGTCTCTTTTTTGGACAGGGTTAGCTTTTCACCCTTGAAATTGGTGGCTTCCTGGGCTTTGAAGTCGACCACATTCTTGCCAAAGGTTACCACGGCGGGGAGGCTGCCCTTTTCCTGCAGTTTCTTGTTCTTTTCGATCATCTTCTGGACCCGCAGTAACAGCTCCTCGAGGTTAAAGGGCTTGGTTATGTAGTCGTCCGCGCCCTTTTTGAGCCCCAGTACCTTGTCGGCGGTGGTGTTCCGCGCGCTCACCATCAGGATAGGGACGTCGTTGTTTTGCAAACGGATCGTCTCGGCCACGCTGATCCCATCCAGCTCCGGCAGCATGACGTCCAGTACGACCAGGTCGAAGTATTCGCTTTCGATGGCCTTTAGCGCGCCGGTCCCGCTGGCCGCGGTGGTGACCTCGTATCCTTCAAGCTCCAGGTTGAGCTTCAATGCGTCCTGTAGGTTTTCTTCATCTTCCACCAGGAGGATGGACCCGTTAGAATTCCCTGCCATGGGTTTCAAGTATAAAAAGTGATCGAAAAAACGCTTCCCCTGGGCTCGTTATCCGCGACCGTTATCTGGCCGCGGTGCTTGCGAATGATCGCCCTGCTGAGGTAGAGCCCAAGGCCGGTGCCCTTCGTTTTCCGGGTCTGTTCGTTGCCAACCCGGTAAAACTTACGAAAAATCAGGGACTTTTCGTCTTCGGGTATGCCATCACCCAGGTCGGCCACCGTGAGGCGGACCGGCTTCCCGGCGGTGGCCGACAAGTCGACGCGTACGGGGCTGTCTTTGGGAGAGTACTTCAGAGCGTTTTCAATAAGGTTGTTGATCGCCAGCTCCAGCAGCAGGGGATCGCCTTTCAACTCGATCTCCGGACCGATCGAGGCGTTCAGGCGGCCCGGAAACCGGCCATCGAAGTTGTGTATGATCTGCTCTGCGAGCCCGGACAGGGAAATGGTTTCCCCGACGGGCAGGTACCGGCCTTCTTCCAGCTGGGCAGCCAGCAGGATATTGTTGGACAACTGGTTGAGCCGGTCCGTTTCGGCCAGGGCGTTCTGGATGAGCTTTGCCTGCTGCTCCGGTTCGAGCTTTCTCTTGGCGAGCGTCTCCAGGCTCAGCTTGGCCACCGCGATCGGGGTTTTGAGCTCGTGGGTCACCGCCATCATAAAGTTCTGTTGTTGATGGGACAACCGCATCTCCCTGCGGACAACCCGGTATACATAAAAGGCGCCCACGAACAGGACCGCCAGGAAGACGCAGCCTTCTCCCAAATAGCTCAGGGCGCGCATATGCGCCTCCCGGTAGACGACGTCCGCGGCCGCCGATGCGTGGCGGAGCTCGTATTGCGCGATCCGCTCGTTTTGCCGGCCCAGCTCGATAAACCACCAGAGGGTCTCTGCCAGGATGTACAACAGCAAGAGCCAGTACACGACGTTGACTATCAGTAGCCTGTATCGTCTGTAGGCGGCACGCATCAGGGCGCTTTTTCCACACGCAGGCCTATGTCGAGGACGCCCTTCAGGACATTATCGCGCATGTCCTGCTCGAACGTCACCGTGTAGGGGCCCGGGCGATTGAAGTGGATATTTTTGAAAAGAGGTATCCGCTGCTCCCATATGTCATCCATCCCCGTCCCATACCAGCGGCCGTTGTTGTCCTGGAGGGTCAGCTCGAACCGGTCCCTGCGGGCCACGGTATCACCGGGCCGTTGAAAAGCGATAAAGAGCCAGATGTTCTTGTATGCGTAGCTATCGGTGTGCCGGCAAACGACGGAGACGTTATAAAGGGAGGCGGTGTCCGTTATATTGAAGTTGACCGACGGCTTCGCGGTGTACGCCCATGCCCCGCCCTTGATGGGAATATTCTGCTCGAAGGCGTCCAGGCTGGGCGCTTTACAGGCGGCAAAAAGGATCAGGGTAAGGAATGACGCAAAACGGA
The DNA here is from genome assembly GCF_035492835.1 of Dinghuibacter sp. Lineage (NCBI taxonomy): Bacteria > Pseudomonadati > Bacteroidota > Chitinophagia > Chitinophagales > Chitinophagaceae > Dinghuibacter > Dinghuibacter sp. The sequence goes on along the minus strand of NZ_DATJIY010000191.1, from coordinate 12,681 downwards.
GGGTCATAAAACGTTTAGGATTTGTTCTTTGGCTTTTTCCAGCTCATCCTTCATCAGTACCACGCACTTCTGGATGGTCGAATCGTATGCCTTGGAACCGGTCGTGTTGATCTCCCGGCCGATTTCCTGCAGGATGAACGATAGCTTTTTCCCCTTGGATATTTCCCCATCCTCCAGGATGATCGAGCGGAAATAATCGCAATGGTTCTTCAACCGTACCTGCTCTTCGGATATATCCATCTTCTCGATGTAGTAGATCAGCTCCTGCTCCAACCGGTTGGCGTCGAAATTACCGGCGCCCACATGCTCCTCGAGCAGCTTGAGCAGCCCTTCCCGGGTTTTTTGCTTGCGCAAGGGCTCCAGCTCGATGACCTTGTCCTGTTGTACCCGGATGGCATCCACGCGCGCCAGCAAGTCCCGTTCAAGGACCGCACCTTCGTCCATCCGGTGCCGGTCGAGGTCGATGACGGCGTCCCCCACGACCTTTTTCAACCCTTCCCATTCCGCCTCGGTAAGGACCTCGGTGGACGGTGTAATGACATCGGGCAGCTTCAATAGCGCGCTGAGGGTATAGGCGGTATCCAGGTTCAATTCGGTGGCCAGGGACTCCAGGGGCTTGAAATAGGACTTGGCCAGCTCGGTATTGATCGTAACCGGCTTGCTGCCGCCGTTTTGCTTTAGGAAGATCTGACAGTCGATGGTGCCCCTGAGCAGTCGCTCGGAAAGGATGTTCCGGATGTCGAACTCGAAGGGCTTCAGGATGGCGGGCATCTTGAGTTGCAATTCAAACTGCTTGCCATTCAGGGAGCGGATGTCGATCAGGAAGGTTTTGTCCCCGATGCTCTGTTCCGTCCTTCCAAAGCCTGTCATCGATTTCAACATAGTCGCGTACTTTGATGCAATATACCACAATTCATCATCCGAATAGCTTTTCGTACAGCGTCCGCCGGGGCACCGATACGCAGTCACCCGGCGCCAACCCGTCAAGCCGCACTTCCGCGATCCGGTACCGGATCAGCCGCAGCGTGGGGAATCCTACTGCGGCGGTCATCCGCCGCACCTGGCGGTTCTTCCCTTCCCTCAGCGTAAGGGAGACCCAACTGGTCGGGATGTTTTGCCTGAAGCGTATAGGCGGCACCCGGGGCGGAACGGGCGGCTCCATATCGAAAGCCATCGCCTTGCCCGGTTTAGTCCTGTAAGGTTTGCCGTCCAGCGAGATCACCGGTCCATCTGCGAGCGCCCGTATCGCTTGCGTGGTGATGGCGCCCTCTACCTGAACCCAGTATTCCCGCTCGTGCCCGAATGACGGATCGAGTAGCCGGTGGTTCAACGATGGGTCATTGGACAGTACCAGTAGCCCTTCGCTGTCGTAGTCCAACCGCCCTACGGGGTAAACATCGGTTGGGACCTTACAGACATCCGCGAGGGTCTTTTTGCCTTCCGAGGGGGAAAACTGCGTGAGCACCTGGAAGGGTTTGTAGAGGATGAAATACTGATGGAGCATGGGTTTGCGCAGACTTGACGCTTAGGGAAAATAAAGAACCCGGCCGAGGCCGGGTTCTTTTCGAATGGGTTAGTAAGTACCGGGATAAAAATTCCCAACACAATATTAAAAAGAATTTTTTCTACCAAGAACATTTTTATCAAAAAATTATTCACAATTTTTTTGACCCTGTGGAAAAGGCGCATGCGGCTCACGCTACCTTTGGGTGAAATTTTGCAGGCATGAAATTTCCATCTCCTGTTTCCGTACAATGGATCGCATCTTTTATTGGAGCCGAGGTAATCGGCAATGAGCAAGGGTTTGCGACAGGTATTAACGAGCTGCACAAGGTGGAGCCGGGCGACCTGGCCTTTGTCGATCATCCGAAATACTACGCCAAGAGCATTCATTCCGCGGCCTCTTTCATCATCATCAACCAACGGGCGGAGGTACCCCCCGGCAAGGCCCTCCTGGTCGTTCAGGAACCTTTCGAGGCCTACCTTTCCATCGTCCGCCACTTCCGCCCCTTCGAGCCCGCCGACCGTCCCGTCAGCGACAGCGCGGTCATCGGAAAGGGTACCGTGATCATGCCCAACGTCTTTATCGGGAACCACGTCACGATCGGTGAAAACTGTCTGATACACCCCGGTGTTTCGATCTACGATCATGTGGAAATCGGCGACAATGTGGTCGTTGGCGCCGGTACGGTGATCGGCGGAGACGCTTTTTACTTCAACAAAAAAACCAACCGGGACGTCTGGTACAAAAAGATGGACAGCTGCGGTCGCGTGCTTGTCCATTCCGACGTGGAGATTGGTTGCGGATGCACGATCGACCGGGGCGTAAGCCACGATACCGTAATAGGCCGGGGCACCAAGATGGACAACATGGTGCACATCGGCCACGACGTCGTGATCGGCAGGAATTGCCTGCTGGCCGCCCAGGTCGGTGTAGCGGGCGCCACTACCATCGGCGACGGCGTGACGTTATGGGGCCAGGTAGGCGTCAGCAAGACGCTGACCATCGGGGATAACGCGGTCGTTTTTGCGCAAAGCGGCGTCGCGGGGAGTCTGGCAGGCAACGAAGCCTATTTTGGATCGCCCGCCAGCCAGGCGGGGAGCGCCATGAAACAGCTCGTATGGGTCAAGCGGATCCCCGAGCTCTGGGAAAAAGTCATGCGACTGGAACGTAGCGCACCTTCAGCGCCTCCACGTGATAACGGATAGCCTCTTCCAGGGGCGTGAACCGGAACCCCGGTAGCGCCTCCTGGATCTTGCGGCTGTCGAAGCGGGTGACTGCCTGGGCGGTGCGGGCCGTTTCCCGGGTGACGAGCGGCTCTTTTCCCGTAAACAGGCTTTTGATCTTTTCCATGCGCCATACGACTTCTCCCAGGAAGGGCGTAACCGCCTTGTGAGGACTCCGGCGGCCAAACGCCGTCGCCATTGCCGTAAACAATTGCCGGTAGGTCCAGTTGTCCCCGCTCAGCAGGTAACGCTCCGATTGCAGGGGACTGTTCATCAGGGCGACCATGGCACGGGCGACGTCCCGCACGTCCACGAAGCCGCTGACGCCCTCGGTATACCAGGGGAACTCATCATAGGCCGACTTGAAGAGCCCCGCCGATCCTTTTTCCCAGTCACCGGCGCCAAGGACGATCGTCGGGTTGACGATAACTGCTTGTAGTCCCTCGGCTATTCCCCTCCATACCTCCATCTCGGCGTAGTACTTGCTGAGACCGTACCGGGAGTTGTTGGTCTCCTCGGTCCATTGGGTGGACTCGTCGATCGGTGCGTCCTGGCGCAACCGTCCGAGGGCCGACACCGAACTGACGTAAACCATCTTCCGGACTTGTCTGGTCAGTGCCGCATTGACGACATTGGCCGTACCCTCGGTGTTGACCTTTAGGAGGGTATCGGCTGTCTTGGGACTGAAGCTGACTATGGCGGCGCAGTGGTACAGCTGTGTCACACCCGTCATCGCGTCTTCCAGCGACACCACGTCCAGGAGGTCGCCCTGTACCCATTCCACGCGTTCGCATTCGGTCCTGCTTAATACAAAGCCATCATACGGGCGGCGGTACAATGCCCTGACCGGCGTCCCCTCGTCCAAAAGGGTTTTGATCAGATAGCTGCCGACGAGGCCGGTCCCACCGGTGACGAGTACCATGTTGTGTGTGATTTAGTTGGCGTATGTGTAATATCCTTTACCGGTTTTACGCCCCAGGTCGCCCCGGGCGACCGTGTCTTCCTGTAGTCGCGAGGGCGTGAAACGCGGGGCCTTGCCCGAGGCCTCGAAGAGCGACCGGGTGACCGCCAGGTTGATGTCGTTGCCGATCAGGTCCATCAGCCGGAATGGCCCCATGCGGAAGCCCGTGGCTTCGCAGATGCGGTCGATGGCGTCGTAAGCGCCTTCGCCAGCTTCTGCCAGCTGCGATGCTTCCGCGAGACGCAGCGCCTCCAGGTAGAAGGGCCGGGCCACACGGTTAACGATAAAGCCTGGGGCGTCCTTGCATACTACCGGCGTTTTTTCCCATCCGCTGACCAGTTCTTGCAGCGCTTCCGCGACCGCGGCGTCCGTTTTCGTGCCGCGCACCACCTCCACAAGTTTCATGACGGGCGCCGGATTGAAGAAATGCAGGCCCGCGACCCGTCCCGGATTGGGCAGGGCGTCCTGCAAGGCGTCGATCGACAGCGATGAGGTATTCGAGGCCAGGATGGTGCCGTCATGGACCGCCATCGATTGCAGGAGACCGATTTTGGCGTCCAGGCGTTCCACGATCGCTTCGATGACGAGGTCGGCCTTTTCGGCCGGGATTGTATTCGTGTAGTGCACCGGCGCGCCGGGAAGGCGCTTTTCGATCGATGCGCGTGCACGCTCCAGTGCTGATGCTTCCCGGTCAAACAAATAGGTATCGTGTCCGTAACGGGCCGCCAGCTGGGCAATACCGCTGCCCATGGTGCCGGCTCCGCAAACGATGATCGTGTGGATGGCCATCAGGTCCCGCTTGTGAATTGCTGTAGAAAGCGCAGGTCGTTCTGGGCATAGAGCCGCAGGTCGTTGACCCGGTAGTTCAGCTGCGCGATGCGTTCCACCCCCATACCAAAGGCAAAGCCGGTGTATACCTCCGGGTCGATGCCCAGGTTGGTCAGTAGCTGTGGATGTACCATCCCGCAGCCCAGGATTTCCACCCAGCCCGTATGCTTACAGAGGGAGCACCCCTGACCGCCACAAACGGTACAGCTGATGTCCATTTCCGCGCTCGGTTCGGTAAAAGGGAAATAGGAAGGCCGGAAGCGGACCCGCGTGTGCTGGCCGAACATCTCCCGGACGAAGAAATAGAGGGTTTGCTTCAGGTCCGCGAAAGACACGTCCTTGTCGACGTACAACCCCTCCACCTGGTGAAAAAAACAATTCGCCCTGGCGGACACGGTCTCATTCCGGTATACCCGCCCGGGGCAGATGATGCGCACCGGCAGCGGAGTCGTTTCCAACACCCTGGCCTGCACCGATGAGGTATGCGTACGAAGCACCCAGTCAGGGTTGCGCTGCACGTAGAAGGTATCCTGCATATCCCTGGCCGGGTGGTTTTCCGGCATATTCAGGGCGGTAAAATTGTGCCAGTCGTCTTCGATCTCCGGTCCTTCGGCCACGGCAAAACCCAGCCGCTGGTATATGGAGACGATCCGGTTGCGGACAAGGCTCAGGGGGTGACGGGTACCCGGCGTCAGCGCGTCTCCCGGGAGGGTCAGGTCGATGGCGGGACCTTCGGTCCGCGCCGCGGCCGTTAGCCCTTTGTGGTCCTCGTACTTGGCCTCCGCCAGTTGTTTGAAGTCGTTCAACACCTGTCCGAAGGAGCGCTTATCCTCCACCGGGACGTTCTTCATTTCGCCAAACAGAGCCTTGACCACGCCTTTGGTGCCCAAAAAACGAATGCGGTAATTCTCCAGGTCCTCCGCCGACGCTATCACCCACTGGTCGATCTCCTTCCTGTACTGGTCAATTTGTTGCAACACCTGTTCCATGGAACGAAGATACTATCTTTGCCGTCAAAGTACCGCCTATGTCCCTCCAAGACTTTCTGCAACCCGTCAGCACCTACGAGCTCAGTAACGACCGGGGTTTTTCCGACGGGCAGATCGGTTGTCACGTTACGATATGGGATGGGCCGGACCCCGATACCGATACGGCCGACGTGGTGTTGCTGGGTGTCGCCGAGGAACGTGGAGCGGGTCGCCGAGATGGCGAATCGGGCGGTCCCGACAAGGTCAGGGAGCACTTCTATTCCTCCTACTACTGGCACCCCGAAGTCCGCATGGCCGACGCCGGTAACGTCCGCCGGGGCGCCACCCTGCACGATACCTACGCCGCCCTCCGGCACGTGGTCCAGGAGCTTACTACCGCGGGCAAGACCGTCATCATACTAGGCGGCAGTCATGACCTCACCCTGGGTCAATATCAGGCCTACCGCGAGCGCAAACAACTCATAGAGGTCACGTGTGTCGACGCTTTGATCGACCTCAACACCGACTCGCCGCTCAAGCAGGACAACTTCCTGCTGGGCATGCTCACCGAAGACCCGAACTACATCCGGCACTATAACCACGTCGGTTTTCAAAGCTACTACGTCCATCCCCGTATGCTCGAAACCCTCGACAAGCTGCACTTCGACTGCTATCGCGTCGGCAAGGTGCGGGAGCAGCTGGAGGAAATGGAACCCGTCATCCGGCATTCCGACCTCGTCACCATCGACATATGCGCCATGGCCAACGGCTCGGCGCCCGCCGCCCGTGTCAGTCCCAACGGTTTTAACGGAGAGGATATGTGCCAGCTCAGCCGCTACGCCGGTCTGAGCAGCCGGCTCAGCACCTTTGGCATTTACGGCTACAGGCCGTCGCTGGACAGGGACGACCTCACCGCCCGCCAGATCGCGCAAATGCTTTGGTATTTCGTGGACGGTCGTGCCAAGAGCCTACAGGAAGCCCCGCTCGACGACCGGGATCATTACAACGAGTTCCATACCGTTTTTGGCGAAATCGAGAGCACCTTCCTCCAGAGCAAACGAACCGGCCGCTGGTGGATGCAGCTCCCCGACCACAGCTATATCGCCTGCAGTTATACGGACTATGTGAAGGCCAGCCACAACGACATACCAGAGCGGTGGTTCCGCGCGCAGGAGCGCGGGTGAGGTTGCGGCGGGTCGGCGCCCCCTCGGGTGAGGTTGCGGCGCGCTTTTTGCAAGCCATTTTCGCCATAAATTGTTAACCCATGCGCGTCGTACTCCTCTTGTTGTGTTTTTGCAACTTCGCTTTTGCCCGTGCCCAGGGTCCTACCGGCTATTGGCTGAGCCAGGATAAGACCGGCTTTTTCGAGGGCCTCGAAAGCGTCGAAATGCGCGTCGACCCATCCGGCAGCGGCTATAGCGGGAGCGTCTACTATCTCTGGGAGCACGGCATCTACTACCAGGCCGTAAGTCTCGAAGGAAAGCTCCTTCCCGGGGACTCCATCGAGCTCAGGGAGATCGCGCTCGTCGCCAACCGCAACGGCGTCTTCCCCAACGACTGCCGGGGAATCTTCCGTCTCCACTACTCCCGGGACGACGGGCGCGAATACCTGACCGGTCTCTGGCGAAAGCCGGCCGGCAGCAAGGCCCGCTGCGCCGACACCCGCGTGACCTTCTACCGCGATATTCCGCCGGACGCGGCCTGGGCGCGCCGTCCGGTGGGTGGGGCTGCTACGCGTAAGACGCGCGTGCCGGTATCGGCGCCCACACCCGCGACCGCTCCCCTGCCCGCGCCGGTCGTCGCCGCGGCCAAGCCCGCCGCGCCTATTGCCGCCCCCCCGGTCAACGAAGACTCCGTTCGTTTCGCCACCTTCAAGTCCCGCCGCGATTCCGTGGAGCTCATCGTCAACCACCATTCCGACAGCGCCCGCGTCGAGCTGTACGACAACGGGCTCGTCGACCACGACCGCGTGTCGTTGTTCCTTGGAGATAGCCTGATCTTGCGGAATTACGAGCTGCTGGCGACCGTCCACACGTTCACGTTGCACCTCGACCATCCCCTCCGCGAGCAGATCCTTTCCCTTTTTGCCGAGAACCTGGGCGATATCCCCCCCAACACGGCGTTGATGGTGATCTATATCGATGACCAGCGCGTGGAGGTCCGGCTGTCGGCGGACTTGATTACGAATGCTAAGGTGGTCTTCCGGCGGTTGCCGTGACCCGCGCCGCGTTTGCGCCGTGACCGGCGCCGCGCCCATACCGTGACTTAGTGCGAGAAAAGTTTGGCCAATGATTCGTGATCGAGCACCGCATAGACGGGCTGCCCGAAGGGCGAGACATTGGAGGCCGTCGCCGTCAATAAATCGGACGCGAGCGCCCGCATCTCGGACGGGGAGAGGAACGACCCCGCCTTGACGGCCTGCTGGCGCGCCAATCCGCGGATGAGCTTCTCGCGGGGCGTGATCTGGAGGGACCCGGTGGAGTGTTTGAACTGTTCGAGGACCTGCTCGATGACGCGGCGCTCGGAGCCGGGCTCGAGGTCCGCGGGCGTGCCCTGGATGGCGAAGGTGTCCTTGCCGAAGGGCTCGATCTGGTACCCCAGTTGGGCGAGGTCCGTCAGAAGGGCGTCGAGCAACACGCTATCGGCCGGGGACAACGGCAGGACCGAGGGGAAGAGGCAGCGCTGGCTCGCAAGGGCCTTCCCTTTAATGGCCTGCGCAAAACGCTCATACAAAACCCGCTCGTGGGCCGCCTGCTGGTGGATCAGCAGCAGCCCCCCGGGGTGGGAAACGAGGATATACGTCCGGAGGATCTGCAGGTACTGGCCGTCGCTTTCGGGCAAGTCGCGCAGACCGGGGAGCGCGAGCTCCTGCAGCGCGTGGGTGATGGGCCTGAATGGCTCGGCAGTGGGTTCGGAGACCTCGGTGGATGGGGCCTCGGGTGACGGGGTGAAAAAGTCTTTCCAATCCTTGAGCTCCGTTTTCTCGATCTTATGCGCCTGGTGCTGCCGGCTGAACGTCTGGTAGAGGGACGAGTCGGTGGCGGCGGTTCTCTCCCGGTCGGTAAAGGGCTTGGAGACCGCGTCGAGCTGCTGTATCGAGGCGTCGAGGTCGAAGTCGAGGGTGGGGGTGATGCTGAACTGGGCCAGCGCGTGCTTGACGGCGGCCTGTACGAAGGCATACACGATCTTTTCATCCCCGAATTTGATCTCCTGTTTGGTCGGATGCACATTCACGTCCAGCTCGGCCGGGTCGATGTCGATGAACAGTGCATAGGCGGGGAAGCTGTCCGCGGGGATGAGTTCCTGGTAGGCGCTCATCACGGCGTGGTTAAGGTAGGCGCTTTTGATAAAGCGGTTGTTGACAAAGAAATACTGGTCCCCGCGCGTCTTCTTGGCCGTGTCCGGTTTCCCCGCAAAGCCATAGATGTTGAGGTAGTCGGTGTTCTCCTGGACGGGGATGAGCCGGGCGTTATAGCCATTGCCGAGGAGCTGGACGAGGCGCTGTTTGAGCGAGCCCTTTTCCAGGTGGAACATTTCCTGCCCGCCCACGGTGAGCGAGAAGAATATGTCCGGGAAAGCCAGCGCGATCCGCATGAACTCTTCCACGATGTGCCGCATCTCGGAGGCGTTGCTCTTGAGGAAATTCCGGCGGGCGGGCACGTTGAAGAACAGGTTTTTCATCGCCACGCTGGTACCCCTGGCCATGGCTACGGGTTCCTCTTTCCGGAAGGTGGAATTGTCGATTTCGATGCAGGTGCCCCATTCATCTTGTTCACGACGGGTCTTTAACACGACCTCCGATACGGCCGCGATCGACGCGAGCGCCTCGCCCCGGAAACCCATGGTGCGGATGTGGAACAGGTCGTCGATGCTGGATATCTTGGAGGTGGCGTGTCGCTGAAAACTGGCGCGGGCGTCGGTCGCGCTCATGCCAGTGCCGTTGTCGGTCACCTGTACCAGGGCCTTGCCCGCGTCCTGGATGACGACGCGGACGTCGGTGGCGCCGGCGTCGATCGCATTCTCCATGAGCTCCTTGACCGCGCTGGAAGGGCGTTGGACGACCTCTCCCGCCGCGATCTGATTGGCAATGCCTTCCGGTAACAGATGAATGATGTCGGACAAATCTTTTAATTTACGGTGTAAAACTACTTATAAGTTCCGATGATAAGACTACTCTGTGCGACGGCTTTTTCCCTTCTTTTACAAGCAACCCTTGAAGCACAGGCGAATGTAAACGCCAGGCGGTGGGCAGACAGCGTCCTTGCCACCCTCAGCCAGAAGGACAAGATCGCACAGCTGATCATCGTTCGCGCGTCGGACCCCAGCCGGTATTACACGGCCGAAACCGAAAACGCGATCCGGAACCGCCACATCGGGGGCCTGTGTTTCTTCCAGGGCGGCCCTGTGCGGCAGGCGCTGCTGACGGATGAATTTCAGCATTTGAGCGCGATCCCCCTCCTGATAACCCAGGATGCCGAATGGGGTCTGGGGATGCGGCTCGACAGCGTCACCTCGTTACCGCACCAGTTGATGCTCGGCGCCGTGAGGAACGATTCCCTCGTCAGCCGGGTCGCCGGCCAGATCGGCAGACAGTGCCGTCGCCTGGGGGTAACCATGGACCTGGCTCCCGACATCGACGTCAACAACAACCCAGATAACCCCGTTATCAACGACCGCTCCTTCGGCGAAAACAAATATACCGTCGCCCGGTATGGCGCGCTCTATGCCCGCGCGCTCGAAGGCCAGGGCGTCATGGCCTGCGCCAAGCACTTCCCGGGTCACGGCGACACGCGGACGGACTCCCACCTCGACCTGCCCGTCATCGATAAGTCCCGGGCGTCGCTCGATACCCTGGAGCTATATCCCTTCAAAACACTCGTGCAGGACACCATAACCAGCGTGATGGTGGGGCACTTGTATATCCCCGCCCTCGACAACCGGGAGCATCGCCCGACATCCCTTTCGGACAGCGCCATCGGGTTGTTGCGTAACGATTGGGGCTACCGGGGTCTGGTCATGACCGACGCGCTCGGTATGCAGGGCGTGGCAAAGTTTTTTCCGAACGGAGACGCCTCCGTGGAAGCGCTGCGCGCGGGCAACGATTTGCTGTGTCTGCCACCCGATATAGACGCCACGATCAAGTCGGTACGCAAGGCCGTCCGCAAACATCGCCTCAGCCAGTCTGACCTCGACGAAAAGGTCAGGAAGGTATTGATGGCCAAATACACTTACATCGGTACGACGATCAATCCCATCGACACGAACCGCCTCACGGATGACCTGAACAGCGGAACGGATGCGCTTCGACGGGACGTCGCCCTTTCCGCCCTCACCCTGCTTCGCCGCCGGGACCCAAGGATGTTCCCGTTGTTCAACCGCCCCGACAGCGCTTTTCACGTGGCATACCTGGGTATCGGGCAGGATAGCGACAACACTTTCTCCCGCGGCCTGCAGGACGCTTACCGGGCCGACGCCTACTTCCTGCCCTATGGCGAAGACGGGCAGCGGGTGCCCGCTTTGCTGCGATCCCTGCGGGAGAAATACGGCGCGGTCGTCATCGGCGTCCATGGCGTCAGCCGTCGCCCGCAAGGGCATTACGGCCTCAGCACAGCGGCCCTTTCCCTCCTGGACAGCCTGCAATCCGACGCAGGCGCGGTCACCTTCGTGTTTGGAAATCCCTATGCTATCCGCTATTTTTCCACTATGCGCAACCTCGTTGCCTGTTACGAAGACGACTCCCTGACCCAAGGCGTAGCCCTGGATATGTTGAGTGGCAGGAAGGACCCGGAAGGGGTGCTTCCGGTCAGCATCGGTGACGCGTTTCCGGCCGGAGCCGGTATACAACCGCCGCCGCCCGGCGCCGCGCTCATGCCCGCCGCCCGGCCTGAAGACGTCGGATTGAAAAGCGACAGGCTGATGGTCATCGACTCGATCGCTGAAGACGCCATCGCCCACCACGCCACGCCGGGTTGTGTCGTCCTGGTCGCGCGGAACGGGAAGATCGTGTGGGATAAGGCGTATGGTTTCATGACCTACGATAAGAAAGAACCGGTGCGGGCCGACGACCTCTACGACCTGGCGTCGGTGACCAAGATTTGCGCCACGACCGTATCGGTGATGAAGCTCTACGACGAAGGGAAAATCGACCTCGGCAAGACCCTGGGCGACTACCTGCCCTGGCTGAAGGGCACGGACAAGGAAGGACTGCCTCTCAAGGACGTGATGCTGCACCAAGCGGGTCTCCAGGCCTCCACGCTGTTCTACAAGGGCGTCACCACCAAGGAGGGCGAGCCGTTGCCCGAGTGGTTCCGGCGTCGGCCCGAACCCGGTTTCGAGGTACGCGTCGCCGAAGGGTTGTACCTGAAGAATGCCTACCTGGACAGCATGTACAAACAGATCGCCGCCAGTCCGCTGGGGCCGTTTGGAAAATACGTGTACAGCGATAACGACTTCATCCTGATGGGAAAGATCGTGGAAGCCGTCAGCGGCATGACCCTCGATCAGTACGCCCGTAAGAACTTCTACGAACCCCTCGGTATGACCACCACCGGTTTTCACCCGCGCGACCGTTTCCCCCTTTCCATGATCGCGCCCACGGCCGAGGAAGTCAAATTCCGTCACCAGCTCCTCCATGGCGACGTCCACGACCCCGGCGCCGCCCTCTTCGGCGGCGTCTCCGGTCACGCCGGCCTCTTCAGCGACGCTTACGACCTGTCGGTCCTCTTGCAAATGCTGTTGAACTACGGCGAAATGAACGGGGTCCGCTATATCCGCGACAGCACCGTGCGGTTCTTTACCGACTATCACAGCCCGATCAGCCGTCGCGGCTACGGTTTCGACAAACCCGAAAAAGACAACGCCGTCCGGCTGGACCCCTACCCATGCGCCTCCGCCTCACCCCGTACCTTCGGGCACACCGGTTTCACCGGCACCTGCATATGGGTAGACCCGGTCTATAACCTAGTGTTCGTATTTCTCTCCAATAGGGTGAATCCTAACGAAACCAATAACCTGCTGTCCCACCTGAACGTCCGCTCCAACATCCAGGAAGCGATCTATCGCGCGATGCAATAAGCGGCTCTCGGCCATCTTTCTGGTTGCCGGCTTCACGTACTGCCCCCGTTCTGACTTTTCGCCTGCGGCCCCGTGTCGTGGGGTGGGGTGCCTCTTTTACCCCGTTTTGCGAAACGTTTCGCA
>NZ_DATJIY010000190.1:0-12792 GCF_035492835.1 Dinghuibacter sp. | reverse complement strand
CCCTTCATCCGGGCGGCCTTTTTATTTTGTCGCACCGACGCATTCACAGCCTAACAATTTGATAATGCAGTTCATTAATCATCCCGGAAATTAATCGTTTTATTTGCGCCTCGAAACTAAACCTAATAACCGATTATGAGACTGCAGAAACTGCTGTGCACCCTCATGGCCGTTATCCTCGTGCCCCTATCCCTCCTGGCGCAGGAAACGACTTCAGACATGCAAGGAACGATTACGGATGGAACCAACGGCTTGGCGGGCGCTACCGTCGTAGTCATCCACAATCCCACCGGCACTAAGTATTCCACGACGACCCGCAAAGACGGGCGGTTCAACATCGCCAACATGCGCGTGGGCGGTCCGTACACCCTCACTGTCACCTACACGGGGTATGGTATGCAAAAACAGGAAAACGTTACGCTCGTCCTCGGCCAGACGTATTTTGCCGACTTCAAGCTGGTCCAGGAGACGACCGTTTTGCGCGAGGTCGTGCTGACGGGGACCCGTCAGAACAAGATTTTCAATACCAGCCACACCGGGCAGCAGGAGATCGTCACGCGCAGCCAGATCGAGACGCTTCCGACGATCAGCCGCTCGCTTTCCGACTTTACCAAGCTGGAACCCACCGCCAGCGGTCTGAGCTTCGCCGGTACGAACCCGGGGATGAACAACGTCACGGTGGACGGCGCGGATTTCAACAACTCCTTTGGTCTGTCGAGCACCCTGGGTGGTCAGGCGAGCGCCCAGCCCATTGCCCTGGACGCCATCGACCAGATCCAGGTCAACATCTCTCCCTATGACGTCCGCGAAGGCGGCTTCACCGGCGCCGGCATCAACTCCGTGACCCGTTCCGGGACCAACAAGTTCCGCGGTACCGTCTACGACTACATCAAAGGACCCGGCACCATCGGATATCACGTCGACAACACGATCGTACCGCGGACGCCCTTCAACTTCAACGTCCTGGGCGCCAGCCTCGGCGGCCCGATCATCCACAACAAGCTGTTCTTCTTCGTGAATGCCGAGGAAGACCTGCAGTCGGCGCCGGCCACCAGCTATGTGGCCTCTACCGCCAGCAATCCGCCCAAGGCCGGGTCGGTGTCCATCGCCAACGCCGACACGCTGACCGAGATCGCCAACTACCTTCAAAAGACCTATGGGTATAACCCCGGGGCCTTTCAAGGGTATACCTTCAAGACCAACAGCTACAAGGTCAACGCTAAGCTCGATTGGAACATCAACGAGCACAATACCCTGACCTTCAAGTACAACTACCTGAAGTCCTACGCCGACCAGTTCGCCAGCACCAGCCGTTCGGTGGGCGCTTCCGGTCTAACCACGACCACCACCGGCGCGCAGCCCAGCACCTACGCCATGCCCTTCTTTGGCAGCGGCTACCGGATCAACAACGACCTGGACATCTATATCCTGGAGCTGAACAGCCGCTTCGGCAACTCCGCCTCCAACAAGCTGCAGATCGGGTATACGAAGGAGCGCGACTTCCGCTCGGCGCAGTCCGCCTCCAACAACTTCCCCCTGGTCGACATCCTGAGCGGCGGTCAGTATTATACGACGTTCGGTTACGAGCCCTTTACCTACAACAACAAGTTGTTCATGGACTCTTACCAGCTGACGGACATCTTCTCGTTGTTCCGCGGTTCGCACGAAATCACTTTTGGTACCCAGAACAGCTATAAAAAGTATCAGAATGCCTTCGCCCCGGGTTGGAACGGCGTATATCAGTTTGCCAGCCTGGACCAATTCCTGACCGGCCAGAATGCCACCGCGTATGCGCAGGACTACTCTACCCTGTCGGGCGCCGCTTTCCCCTGGGCTTATGCCGGTGCGACCAACCTGAGCCTTTTTGCCCAGGACAAATGGCGCGTGACCAACAGCTTCACGTTGACCTACGGGATTCGCGCGGACCTTACCTCTTATCAGAATAAGTTCACCGACAACCCGAACTTCGACAAGCTGACGTTCCTGGGTGGCGCCACGTATAATGTCGGCGCAGCGCCCAAGTCCTTCGTGGTGATCTCCCCCCGTGTTGGTTTCAACTGGGACGTAAAGCACGACCGGACCTTCCAGATCCGCGGCGGCGCGGGTGTGTTCGAGGGCGCTCCCCCCTTCGTATGGATCGAGAACCAGGCCGCCAACAACGGTGTACAGATCGGTTCGTTTACCGAGAAGAACGTCCCGTTCTTCCCCACCGGTCAGCAGGGGCTGAACTATTACCTGCAGCAAACCGGCCAGAGCCAGACGTCCACGCCGCTGGGTTATTCGGTCAACGTGGCCCAGTCCAACCTGAAGTACCCGACGAAGCTGCGCACCAGCCTGGGTCTCGACAAAAAGATCGGTTCCAGCTGGGTAGCCACCGTCGAGCTCATCTACTCCAAGGACATCCACGCGATCTATATGTATAACGCGAACCTGAACGAGACGAACGCGTTCGCGCTGAATGGGACCGACAACCGTCTACGGTATATCAACGCTATCAGCGCCACCAGCAACAAGTACTATTCTGCCGGGACGAGCCTCCAAAACCCCAACCTGGGGAACGTGATCGTGCTGGGTAATACCTCCAAGGGTTATTCCTACTCCGCCGTCGCCCGGATCCAAAAGACGATTGGCGCCCTGACCCTGAGCCTGGCGTACGCCTACAACAATACGATGACCGCCATGGAGAACGGGAGCACCGCTTCTTCGCTGTGGGCTGCCCGCGCCGTCTCCAACACCGACCCGAACGCCGCCACCCTGGCCCACCCGAGCTGGTATCAACCGCACCGTGTGATCGCCTTTGGCACCTACAACATCGCGGAAGGCAAGAACCTCGCCACCCACATCGGGGCCGTGTTCGAAGCAGCGCCCGCCGGCGTCACCTCCTATGTTTACAACGGTGACCTGAACGGGGACGCCAACTCCAGCAACGACCTGATTTATATCCCGAAGAGCGCGAGCGACATCGCCCTCGTGGACGCGGGCTCCGTGGGCACAAAGGCCGGTCAGACGGGCACCGGGTCTACCACCGGTACGGCTGCCGACCCCCGCACCGCGTCCCAGATCTGGACGCAGCTGAACAACTACATCAGCCAGGACCACTACCTGAACAGCCACCGCGGTCAGTACGCCAAGGCCAACTCCGTGCTGCTGCCCTACTTCAAACGGCTCGACCTGCACGTCTCACAGGACATCTTCTTCGATACCCGTGGCGGCGGCCGGCACCAGCTGACGCTGAGCCTGGACCTGATCAACGTGGGTAACTTCGTGAACAAGTACTGGGGGTTGCAGAAATCCGTCACTTCGAACAACTTCCTGAAGTTCGAGGGGATTTCCACCGCGGACAACAAGACGCCGCTCTTCTCCTTCCCGTATGCGGATGCGACGAACCAGGTGCCGCTTGTTAATAGCTATAGCTTTAATACGGGGTTGTCGTCCCGGTTTCAGGCGCAGTTTGGGGTTCGGTATGTGTTTAATTAGACCGCTTCGCTTCTTATATGAAAAGGCCGCCTTTTATTTGGGCGGCTTTTTTTTGCTTGTGCTTATCGCGCGGCGCGGTCGAGGAGGAGAAGGTCCGCCAGGACGATCGCGGTCATCGCCTCGACGATGACGGGGGCGCGGAGGGCGACGCAGAGGTCGTGGCGGCCTTTTACGGAGAAGGCCTCGACTTCCTGCGTCTCCCAGTTAAAGGTTTGTTGCTCCTTCGGGGTGGAAGAGGTTGGTTTGATCGCGATGCGGAAGACGAGCTCGTTGCCGTTGGTGATGCCGCCAACGATGCCGCCGGCGTGGTTGGTGCGGGTGTGACCCTCGGCGTCGATGATGGGGTCGTTGTGCTGGCTGCCGAACATTCGGGCGGCGGGGAAGCCGGTGCCGAATTCGACGCCGCGGACGGCGGGGATGGCGAACATGGCGTGGGCCAGGAGGGATTCGGCGGAGTCCCAGAAGGGTTCGCCGAGACCGATGGGGAGGCCGGTGGCACGGCATTCGATGATGCCGCCGACGCTGTCTTTGGCGTCGATGGCTTTTTGGAGACCGGCTTCGGGGTCGGGTTCGCCGGCGACTTCGGTGATTTGGGCGGCGATGGTGACGCCGGCGGCGGCTCCTGCGAGGATCTTCTTGGCAATTACGCCGGCGGCGACGATACCGGTGGTCAGGCGCGCGCTGAAGTGCCCGCCGCCGCGGTAGTCTTCGAAGCCCCGGTATTTTTCGTGGGCGACGAAGTCGGCGTGGCCCGGGCGGGGGGTCGCGCGTTGTTTCTCGTAGTCGCCGCTGCGGGTGTTGTTGTTGTCGAACAGCAGGGTGATAGGGGCGCCGGTGGCATGGCCGTTGAAGATGCCGCTTTTCACCAACGGGATGTCGTCTTCTTTCCTCGGGGTCGTGCCTTTGGCGCCGGATTTACGGCGTTCCATGTCGGCGGTGAAGTCGGCGTCGGCGATGGGCAGGCCGGGGGGCACGCCGTCGATGGTGACGCCCACGCAGGGGCCGTGCGATTCGCCAAAAATTTGTACGCGGAAGATGCGGCCGAAACTGTTCATCTGTAAAAGGTTTGTGTCGCCGGGTCCCCCCGGCGTCTATGATTTTTCGTCTACGGGCACGCCCCACCGGCGGAGGTTATCGTAGAAGTCGGTGTATGATTTGTTGATGGCCTGCGCCTCCTCGATGACGACGGGGCCGTCGGCGCCCAGGGCGGCCACGGCGCAGGCCATGGCGATCCGGTGGTCGTTGTGAGAGTGCGTCCAGCCTCCCTTTACACCGGTGCCTCCGTCCACACGCATCAGGTCGCCATCCACTTCGATGCGAATGCCCAGTTTGGCGAATTCCTGGGTGAGGGCGGTGGCGCGGTCGCTTTCCTTGTGGGCGAGCCGGTAAACACCGTGGATTTCGCTGGTTCCGTCTGCATAGGCCGCCAGGGCAACCAGCGGAGGAAAGAGGTCGGGGCAGTCGGTGGCATCGAAGGTGAAAGGGGTCAGCGGGCCGTCCATAACGATGATACGGTCGTCAAAGACGTGTATGTTGGCGCCGGCCGCATTAAGCGCCCAAAGTATCGCCTTGTCGGCCTGGGTGGATTTCGGGTCGAGTCCGCTGACTTCGACATTTCCGGCAATGGCTCCCGCTACCAGCAGGAAAGCGCCACCGCTCCAATCGCCTTCCACTGTATAGTGAAGCGTGCCGTTCGCCGGTGTAGGCTGGCCGAAGTGGAAGGTCCGGTGGTCCTCGTGGGTGACGTTCCATCCAAATTTACCGAGGACATTCAACGTAAGGTCGATGTATGGTTTGCTCTTGAGGTTGTCGACGGTAATGACCTCGCCCGAGGCGCCTGTCGCCGCAAAAGCCATGAGCAGCCCCGTCAGGAACTGGGAGCTGAGCGAACCGTCGACGGTGATGGATGCGGGCTTTAAGGGGCCTTGAATGGACAACGGCAGACGACCGTTTTGCGAAGCGATTTTTATGCCCAGCTTTGGGAATATTTCGTCGAAGAAACCCAGGGGCCGGTTGCGCAGACTGCCCTCTCCTTCTATATGCAGGGGAAGGTCGCTGAGCGCGGCGATGGGGGTGAACATACGGACGCCCAGACCGGATTCGCCGCAGTTGATATTGGCGGAGACGGGGTGGACGCCAAGGCTTTGAATCTCGAGGACGTTTTCCTTTTGGGAGATTTTGGCGCCGAGCTTCTGAATGGTGTCGATGGCCGCGAGGTCATCGTGGGAATGTCCCGGGTTGTGTAAAACGGTCAGCCCTTTCCGGAGCAGCGACGCCGCACAGGCACGCTGCATCGAGCTCTTCGAGGCGGGCGCCCACATCGGCCCGGCTACCCGGGAAGGCTGTATGGTAACGATCATGGTGTGACGAATTCAAAAAGTAAAGACTGTAATTCCTCCAGCGGGATGGAGCGGACTTCGGCGCGGCCTACGCGATCGAGCAGTATGTAATTCATCGCCGAGGCGGTGCGTTTCTTGTCCATCTTCAGGATGTCCCACGCCTTTTGCGCGTCGAAGACGGCATACGTCGGCAGACCGTATTTGTCGAGGACGTCCACGACCCGCTGGGTCTGGCTAAAACCGGTGAACCCCTCGGACAGGTGACAGGCGACGGTCATCCCGATCGACACGGCATGCCCGTGGGGAAGCTCGTACAGGTTTTCGATGGCGTGTCCCAGCGTGTGTCCGAAGTTGAGCAGCTTACGTTCGCCCTTTTCGAACTCATCGGCCTGGACCACCTTCGACTTCAGCAGGGCGTTGCGTTTGATCAGCCGTGCCAGCAGGGCCTTGTCGCGTTTCAAGCCTTTCAGGGTATTCTCTTCGAGCAGCTTGAACATCGGCGCGTCCTTGATACAGGCGTGCTTAACCACTTCCGCCATGCCGTTGACCCATTCGGTTTCGGGCAGCGAGTCCAGCAGGTCCACGTCGTAGAGGAGGAACGCCGGCTGGCGGATCAGCCCTACCATATTCTTGTATACGCCTACGTCGATCCCGTTTTTCCCGCCAATACTGGCGTCTACCATGGCCAAAATGCTCGTCGGTATAAAACCGAACTTCAGCCCCCGCATATAGATCCCCGCCACGTAACCGGTGAGGTCGGTGATTACGCCCCCGCCGATGCCCACGATCCACCAGCTGCGGTCGGCCTCGAATTCGAGGAGCTGGCTGATGATGGCATTGACGGTGTCCTGGTTCTTATGCTCCTCGCCCGGTTTGAGCACGATGGTGTTCCAGTCCCCGAAAAGGGCCTGGTGGTGGGCAAAGATGTGCTCGTCGGTGACGAGCACGGTCCTGTCACGGGGTACCAGCTCGTCCAGGCGGCGGGCGGAAGCGTTGAAATAATAATCGCAGGAAGCCGTCGAAAAATCGATCGTTTGCTTAGTCCTCATTCATCACCTTGTTCTGATGACGAATGCTTTCCAGGTGGACCGCATCAAAATACTTGGTGATGAACTCCTTGCCCAGGCCCTGTTTTTCCCCTTTGCGGATGGCGCGTTCGAGGATTTCGTTCCAGCGGCTGGTCTGGAGGATCGTAATGTTGTTTTCTTTTTTGTACTGTCCGATCTTCTCGGATATCTTCATCCGCTGGGCCATCAGGCTCAACAGCTCGTCGTCGATATGGTTGATCTGCTCGCGCAGCTTGGCCAGGGCGCTGAGGAATTCAGCTTCCTGGGTGCTCTCGTGCCGCCACTTGATGGCGTCGAGCATTTCGGCGAGCTTCTCCGGCGTTACCTGTTGCTTGGCATCGCTCCAGGCCTTGTCGGGGTCGATATGACTTTCGATCATGAGCCCGTCATAGCCCAGGTCCACGGCCCTTTGGGCGGTATCCTGGAGGATGTCGCGGCGGCCGGCCATGTGCGAGGGGTCGCAAACCATGAGGAGGTCCGGGTTACGGCGGCGCATCTCGATCCCGAGGTGCCACATCGGCGCATTCCGGTATTCGGTATTACCATAAGAGCTGAAACCGCGATGGATCAGGCCGATGTATTTGACGCCCGCCTTGGCGACGCGTTCTACGGCCCCGGTCCACAATTCCAGGTCGGGGTTGATGGGGTTCTTGATCAGTACCGGCACGTTCGCGCCGCGAAGCGCGTCGGCCACTTCCTGTACGCTGAAAGGGTTGACAGTGGTCCGGGCGCCGATCCACAGGATGTCTACCTCGAAGTGCAGGGCGTCTTCGACCTGTTTGCCGGTGGCTACTTCGACGGCGGTCGGGAGACCGGTGAGCTTTTTGGCCTGCTGGAGCCAGGGGAGACCCTTGGTGCCGATGCCTTCAAAACTGCCCGGACGCGTACGGGGTTTCCAAATACCCGCCCTGAGGGCGTCTACCTTTCCGGTAGCAGCCAGACGCTGCGCCGTGGCCAGCACCTGTTCCTCCGTCTCTGCGCTGCAGGGGCCGGAGATGATAAGGGGTCTCTTGTTCAACACCGCCATAACGTCGACCGGTGTGGTTACTGTAGCTTCCATATATGTAGGTTTTACCTGTTAGCTTCGTTCATGCGGATCTTCCGCCCTTTGAAGGTTTTTCCGTCGATGGCCTTGATCATTTTCGACGCGGCCTTTTTGTCCACTTCCACCCAGCTGTTCATTTCCTTGAGGTCGATACGGCCCAGGACTTCCTTGCGGAGATCGCTCATGTCCAGGATGAACTGGAGGAAGCTGGCCTTGTAGAAGCCGTCCTTGATACCGACGTTGATAAAGAGCTTGGTCATTTCGCCGCTGCCGCTGCCGGCGCCGCTCTCGAAACGGCGGCGATCCCCGCCGGCCGAGGGGCCGAATTCCCGCGTGCCCTGGCGTTGCGTACGCGGGTCCCGGTCGCGTATGTTCAGGTCGGCGGCATTCTCATAATACTTCAGGAACCGGTCGAACTCCAGGGCCGCGAACCGCTTGACGATTTCCTCCTTGGAGATGTTCGCGAACTTCTCCTCGATCATCGGCACGAAGGTCTCGTAGTCCCCGTGGCTGGTGTCGGCGTTGAGGATGCGGTCCATGAAGTAATAAAACTGTTTGCGGCAAACATCTTTCCCGGTGGGAATATCCATCTTGTTCATCCGGATATTGTTCACCCGTTCGATCTGTTTGAGCTTGAAGGTCTCGCGTACGTGGACGATGGACAAGGCGATCCCGCTTTTGCCCGCGCGCCCGGTACGGCCCGTGCGGTGCGTATATACCTCCACGTCGTCGGGCAATTCATAGTTGATGACGTGGGTAATGTTGTTGACGTCGATCCCACGGGCGGCCACGTCGGTGGCGACGAGCAACTGCAGGCTCCTGTCGCGGAACTGCCCCATCACCTTATCCCGTTGTTGCTGGGTGAGGTCCCCGTGGAGGGCGTCGATGTCGTACCCGTCCCGGACCAGCTTCTCGGCAATGTCCTGGGCGTCCAGCTTGGTACGGGTGAAAATGATCCCGTACATGCCGGGGTTGAAGTCGATGATCCTTTTGAGGGTTTCGAACCGTTGCTGGGCGGACGTCACATAATACTGGTGGTCTATGTTGGCGTTGGCCGTGTTCTTCTTGCCGACGGTCACCTCTTCGGGGTCGGTCATGTACCGCTTGCTCACCTGGCGCACCGCGTCCGGCATGGTCGCGCTGAACAGCCAGGTGCTTTCCCGGTTGGGGGTATTCTGGAGGATGAACTCGATGTCGTCCCGGAATCCCATGTTGAGCATTTCATCGGCCTCGTCGAGCACGATGTAATGGATGTTCTGGAGGTCGATCGCCTTCCGTTCGATAAGGTCGATCAACCGTCCGGGCGTGGCGACGACGATCTGGACGCCCTTGCGGAGGTCGCGGATCTGCAGGGCGATGGAAGCCCCGCCGTATACCGCCGTCACGTGCATACCCGGTATGAACTTCTTAAACAGCTCTATCTCGTTAACGATCTGCAAACACAGCTCGCGTGTGGGACACACCACCAAAGCCTGGGGGTAGCGTTTTTCCACTTCCAGCAGGTGCAGCAAAGGCAGGCTGAAAGCGGCCGTCTTACCCGTTCCTGTTTGCGCCAGGCCGATAAAGTCCTTCTGCCCGCCGAGCAGCACCGGGATCGCCTTCTCTTGGATAGCGGTCGGTGTCTCGTATCCCAGGGCGTCCGTGGCTTGTATCAGTCTGGCGTCCAGTCCCAGTGCTTCAAATGTGCTCATGTAGTCTAAATTTTGCGTAAAGGTACTATTTGTTTAGCACCCGCCTGATCTCGCCCGCTTGTTCGATCAATTCCTGTAAGTATGTATAGTTTTCCTTTTCCAAACAACTTTTGAACTTGCGCAATTGGGTGATGTGCTCGTTCAGAACGTCCAGCACGTTCTCCCTGTTCTCCCGGAATATGGGCACCCACATGGAAGGGTTGCTCTTGGCCAGACGGACTGTACTCTCAAAACCACCGCTCGCCAGGGTGAAAATGGCATCCTCTTCCCGCTCTTTTTCAAGGACCGTATTGGCCAGGGCAAAGGAGGTGATGTGGGAAATATGGCTCACGTAGGCGGCGTGCATGTCGTGGCTTTGACCGTCCATGTAGACCTTCCGCATCTCCAGGGCGTCGTAGACCTTTTCCACCAGGTCCAGGGCGTCGGGGGCGCTGTCCTCCCGGTCGCAGATGACCGCGGCCCTGCCCCTGAAGCCTCCATATTCCGCGGCTTCCGGCCCGCTGAACTCCGTACCCCACATCGGGTGCGTGGCTACGAAGCGGGCGCGGTTGGGGTGCGCTTGCGCGATGGTTAAAATGCCGCCTTTGGTCGAGCCGACGTCCATGATGGTCTGGGTCGTGGCGTTGTCCAGGAGTTGTTGTAGCTTTTGCGCGCCTGCGTCCACTGGAATGGCGAGTATGATGAGATCGGCGTCCAGCGGGTCGCCGGTTTCGTCGATGATACCAAGTTTTAAGGCTTTCTGTAAGTGCGTCTCGCTGCTGTCCACGCCGATGACCTTGTCCGCAAAGCCCATTTGCTTTAGTGTCAGCGCCATCGAGCCGCCGATCAAACCCGTGCCGATGATTGCTACGACCATTTCGTCCCTTTTATCCGCTCCATGGATTGAATCAATTTCTCTTCCGTACAGCACAGACTGACGCGGACATAGCCGTTCCCTTCGGTTCCGAAGATGCCACCGGGGGTGATAAAGACATTCGATTTGTATAGGACGGCGTCGCTCACGGCATAGCCGTCTTTATAGCTGTCGGGGATGGCCGCCCAGACGAACATACCGACCTGATCCTTGTCGTAGGCGCATCTTAACAGGTCGAGCAGCTCGAATACACGTTGGCGTCTTTTTGCGTAGACCGCGTTCACCGAATCATACCAGTCCTTGCCCAGGCCTAGCGCCGTGGCGGCCGCCAGCTGCATGGGCAGGAACATGCCGCTGTCCATGTTACTTTTGAATCTAAGCACCTCGTTGATACGCTCCCTGGCGCCGCTGAGCGTGCCGATCCGCCAGCCCGCCATATTGTGGGACTTGCTGAGGGAGTTCAGTTCCAGGACCACGTCCTTGGCGCCTTTTATTTTCAGCAGGCTTTGCGGGTGGTCGTTGAGGATGAACGAGTATGGGTTGTCGTGGCAGATCAGGATGTCGTGCCGGCGGCCGAAGTCGACGATCTTTTCAAAAAGGTCGTCGGAGGCCTTCTGGCCGGTGGGCATGTGCGGGTAGTTGACCCACATCAGCTTGACCTTGCTCAGGTCGGTTTGCTCAAGGCTTTCAAAATCGGGGGCCCATTGGTTGTCCTTGCTTAGCGTATAGGGTTTCGCCGTTCCGCCGGCCAGCTTTACCGCCGCCGAATACGTCGGATACCCCGGGTTGGGGATCAGCGCCTCGTCCCCTTCGTTCAGGTAGGTCATACAGATGTGCATGATGCCCTCCTTGGACCCGATCAGCGGGAGGATCTCGGTTTCAGGGTCGAGCTCGACTCCGTACCATATCTTATACCAGCCCGCGACCGCCTTCCGGAGGATGGGCGAGCCCTTGTAGTTCTGGTAGGCGTGCGTATCCGGGCGGGCCGCCGCCTCCTGGAGGGTCTTGATCACCTCCGGGTGCGGGGGCAGGTCGGGGCTTCCGATCCCCAGGTTGATCACCTGTTTGCCCTGTTTGTTGAGCTCGTCGATCTCGCGGAGCTTGGTGGAGAAATAGTATTCCCCGATCCCCTCCAGCCTTTTTGCTGTCATGCGGTTATGCCTTTTTTATAGATTCCGTATACTTTCAGGTCCAGGGTGAGCCCCCGCAGGTCCAGCAGCACCTCCTGGAATTGTTCCTCGCTCTCGAACTCCATGTCCACGTGGAAAAAATACTTCCACTGGCTGCCGGGGATCGGGAACGACTGCAGCTTGCTCAGGTTGATCCCGCCCTCGGCGATCCGGGTCAGGACCTTCGCCAGGCTGCCTTTGCCGTGGTCCGTCTCGAAATACAACGAGGACTTGTCGACCTTGACGATCGTTTCGGCCTCGTCTTCCCGTCTCAGGACGAGGAAGCGGGTGTAGTTGTTCTTCAGCGTGTGTATGTCCGGGGCGATGATGTCCAACCCGTACAGATCCGCCGCCGCCCTGCTGGCAATGGCCGCGATATGTTTGGAGCGGTGCTGGGCTACATGCTTGGCGCTCAGCGCGGTATCTTCGGTTTCCAGTAGCTTCCAGGGCCGCTGGTCGAGGAAGTCGGTGCACTGGAGCAGCGCCATCGGGTGGGAATGCACCTCTTTTATGTCCTCCAGCTTGACCCCCGGGTTGACCATCAGGTGCTGGCGGATTTGGAGATAGACTTCGCCGACTATTCGTAAGTTGCTCTTTTGCAATAAGTTATAATTCGGCAGAATGCTACCGGCGATCGAATTTTCAATGGCCATGACCGCTCCGGCGGATTGTTTGGGTTCGCCGGCAATCTTGACCAGCTCCCGGAAGGTGGCGCAGGGGATGACGTTTACGTTGTCGCCCAGGAAAATTTTTGCGGCCTCCTGGTGGAAGCTGCCCGCGTAGCCCTGGATGGCCATGCCTTTTGCTAAGTCGTCGTCGGGTAATTTCAGTACCATTTCTTTTTTGGCGGCTGTAGCGCCGCCGGGCTTAAAACAGAAATCCCGGCCGTTTGGCCGGGATTCTTTATGTTGTTTATGTTCTTTACATTTTAACAAAAGCTTCCCGGCCTACTTTTTAAAGTAGAAGTAAAAAAAGTAAAAGAAACCGGAATTGAGCTTCGTATTCAGCATTTTACTTGTTGAGGTGGTAAAATTAGGCGTTCTTGTCAAAATAATCAAACTATTTTTTGAATTCTTCCAAGACCGTCGTCCCTCGGCGCGTGGCTGCGGACTGTGGGGTGGGATGCCTCTTTTACCCCGTTTTCGCCAAAC
>NZ_DATJIY010000189.1:0-10660 GCF_035492835.1 Dinghuibacter sp. | reverse complement strand
TTGCTGTTCCTGGCTGAAGATACCCCAGCGCACCAGGTCGAAGATACGGTGTCCCTCCATAGCGAGCTCCAGTTTGCGCTCGAAATATATCGCCTTCAGCGCGTACGCCTGGCTGGTAAAAGCGCCCGGTGGATACGGCCCGATATGGTAGTTCGCGGCCGGCGTCGTGGTGAAACCCGCCAGCGGGTTGCTGTTGTCGGCGTAGGTAAAAACGAAGCCCGCCGGGTTCGCCGCCCTGTTCCGGATCATGTTCACATAGGCCTCGGCCTGGTCCAGGCTGCCGACCTGGGCCTCGCATTCCGCCGCCATCAGCAGGACGTCGTTAAAACCTATGACGTGGTAGTTGATCGCCGATCCCGGAGCCCAGGACTCGCCGTCGTGGTAAGCGTTTGCTGTGGCCTGCATATAAATATCCTTCAAATCGTGATAGGGCCCTACCACGGTCCGGTTGAGGTCCCAGTTCGCGCCCGGCTCGATCCCCCAGTCCTTGAAGGGCAGACCGCGACGGCCGATTGTCCAGTCGATCCGGGGGTCGAGATAGCCCGTATCGGGTGTAAAGGGTTGGTTTGACAAAAGAGTCAGGTCGGTCGCCAGCGGATGCTGGTTGTAGGTATCCAGGTAGGGGAGGCCGTTATAGTCGGTACGGTACGAATTGCCGAGGTCCAGCGTGGGGTCGAAGTTGCCGCAACAGCCGAAGGGGCTGTTGATCGGGAAGCAGAGCATATCGCCCTGGTTGGCGCTGGAGATATTGCCGTTCCCCACGTTGGCCGCCATATTGATGGAGAAAACGGCCTCGGGGCTAGTGGCTTCTTTTTCCGGCAGGAAATTCCACTCGAACTGTTCGCTCAGGCCGTACCTGATCCCCCCCGGGGTTGTCCCGTTGGGGATGATATCGTCGAACAGCGTCTTGGCCTGGGTATACTTGTGCTCGTAGAGGTAAGCCTTCGCCAGGAAGGCTTTTGCCGCCCAGCTGTTGGCGCGGCCGGCGTCGGGCTGCGTGGGCGGAAGGCTGTCCACCCCACACAGGAAGTCCAGCTCGATCATCGGCCAGATATCCTTATCGTTGGGCTGATTGAAGTCGGTCGTCGTTTCGTCGATCCAGGGGACCATATTGAACATCTTTTTCAGGTCGAAGTAGTAATATCCCCGCAGGAAGCGCGCCTGGGCGATGGTGTTCGCGACCGCGGAAGGGCTCATGTCCCTGGCCAGGGCGACCGCCTTCAGCGTGTTGTTACAACGCGTGACGCCATCATAGTCGGCGTGCCATTTGTCGTCGAAGGACGAGTTCGTCGCGGTCACGGAGAACGAGGCGCCGTGCGCGTCGATGGCGTTACCGCTACCGTACAGCCAGTTGTCCGGGGAGGAGTTCCATGGCGCGCCCGGGTCATAGTTGGCGTACAGGTCGGCATACGCGCCGATCAGGAGCTGGGCCACCCCGGCCGAATCCGCCACCACCGTTTCGCTGAGCTGGCCCTGGGGGGTATAATTGAGAAAGCTTTTTTTGCAGGACGAAAGGCACACGGCCATCACGGCGACAGTAGCCCCCATCCACAGGCGATATATGTTTTGCATCGTTTTTTGTTTTGACGTTTGCATTAAAACGCGAGGTTTACGCCGAGCAGGAATTGCTTCATGTTCGGATAGATAGCCTCATCCACGCCGAAGTCGGTTACGCTGCCGCTGACTTCAGGGTCCAGCCCCGTATACTTGGTGATCGTGAACAGGTTGGCCGCTTGTACATAGACGCGCAGGCTTTGAATGCCCATGGGCTTCAGCCGGTTCTGCGGAATGGTATATCCCAGTTGGATGTTCTTGAGCTTTAGATACGCGCCGTTTTCCAGGAAATAAGAGTTGGCATCCCCCGCGTACGAGGTATAGGTGCCGGGCAACGGGGCCTTCGCGTTGTGGTTCGCGGGCGTCCAATGGTTGTACAGGGCGTTATAGCTCAGACCGCTCAGGTCGGTGTAGGCCAGCGCGTCGTTCCATATCTGGTTGCCGTGAACGCCATAGAAGAACAGCGCAAGGTCCAGGTTCTTATAATGGATGTCCAGGTTCAGCCCGTAGGTGAACTTGGGGTTCGGGTCGCCGATAATGGTGCGGTCGTCTGGGGTGATAACGCCGTCGCCGTTCTCATCCGCGTACCGGAAGTAGCCAGGCCGGGCGCCCGCCTGGTAGTTCTGCGCCGGGTTGTTGGTTGCCTTTGCCGCCGCGGCGTTGGCCGCCACGATCGAGGTCGAGTCGTTCCAGAAACCGGTGATTTTATATCCATAGAAAGAGCCGACCGAATGCCCGACCTGGTTGCGGATAAAATAATCCCCGAACTGGCGTTTGTCGGCCGTGACGAAGTAATTGGCGTTGTTGGATACCTTTTCGATCACGTTGTGATAGGTGGTGACGTTGAGCGATCCGCTCAGCCGCCAGTCCTTTGTGATGCTCGTCCTGCCCGAGATCGAGACGTCCAGGCCCGTATTGTTCATCCGCGCGACATTCACGTAAGGGGCGGTACCGGCGCCCTGTGTGCCGAGCAACGGCGGGTTGTACAGCAACCCGGAGATCACCTTCTTATACCAGTCCGCGGTTACGTCCAGCTTGCCCTTGAGGAACGTTGCGTCAAAACCGATGTTGGAATTGATGTCCTTTTCCCAGGTGGCGACGGGGTTTCCGATCTGGCCCGCCATGAGCCCGGGCAGGATCGAGCTGTTGGTGTTATCGATGTCGTAGTAGGAGCTGGCGTTGTTCGACAGGTAAGTCGTATAAGCGTTGTCCGGGTTGACATTGAGCTGGTTCCCCAGGATACCCCAGCTTCCCCGTATCTTCAGGTCTGTCAGCCAGGAAACCTGTTGCAGGAACTTCTCCTGGGAAATCCGCCACGCGGCGCTCACCGAAGGGAACCAGCTGTAACCGCCATTGATGAAAACCGACGAGCCATCCTCGCGGATGGTCCCGCTGATAAGGTATTTGTCACGGAAGCTATAGTCGAGCCGCCCGAAATAAGAGCTCAGCGACTGCTTGCTGCGGCCGCCGGCCACCGTTTGGGTGCCGGTGCCACTAGACAACGTCGTATAGTTCGGGTCGAACGAGAAATATCCCTGCCGCGACGCCGACATGTTCTCGTACCGGTACTGGTAGGCCTCGGTACCCAACAGCAGCTTGATCGTATGGTCTTTTGCAAAGGTACCGTTGAAGGTCAGCGTATTCGTCCACGTCCAATCGTTGGTGGCGTCCGAATACTGGGAATAGGCGTTGGTCGACTGGTTCTGTGCGTTTTCATAGGTCGGGTACGTGAAGCTGGCCGAACGGCTGGTGGCGTCCTCGCCACCGAATGTTGTTTGAAGGGCGAAATATTTCAGGAAAGATACGTTTGCATAAACGCTCCCGAAAAGGCGGTTGTTCATTTCGGTATTGGTCCTGGAACGGTCCATGGCCGCCACCGGGTTAGGATCGGTGTAATTGGGCGTACCATACGTGCCCGCATAGTTGCCTTTTATGTCGTACACGGGGATGATCGTCGGCATGACCATCGCTTCGAATATGGGGCTCCCGCCGGCGTACTGGTTGATGACGTTGACCTTGGTGGGGTCCTGCGTGATCGAATAGGCCATGTCTTCCCCGATGCGGATGTGCTTGGATACGTCGAAGCGGACGTTGGACCTGACCGTGTAGCGTTTCAGGTAGGTGTCGATCAGCGCGCCGTCCTGGTCGAAATAGTTGAGCGAGAAAAGGTAGCTTACCCGGTCTTCACCGCCGCTCACCGAAAGGTTGTGACTGGTGATGGGCGCTGTCCTGAAAATCGAATGGAACCAGTCCTGGCCCGTTTTGTTGGCTTTTGTGATCCGGTAGAAACTGTTCAGCTCCGCGGGGTTCGTATAATTCGGATCGACATAGTACAGGGCCGGGTTCGTGGAAGGGTCGCCGGCCTTGGCGCCCAGCGGCGCGATATAATCCGGCAGCACCGGCGTTGGACCCGAACCGAAGAGCGGGTCGCTCGGGACTACGCCGGGATTGATGTTTTCCTTGGCCTGCCATTCATAGTTTGCCTGGTCCTGGGGATCCAGCAGGTGCCAGGGGTTGCCGCCCTTTGGAACCTGTTCTCCGAAATAGCCGTCGTAGTGCACCGTCAGCTTGCCGTGACCGGCTTTCGTGGTCAGGATAATGACGCCGTTGGAGGCGCGGGAACCATAGATCGCGGCGGCCCCGGCGTCTTTGAGGACCTGTACCGAAGCGATGTCCAGGGGGTTGACGTCGGAGATGTTCTGTGTGGGCACCCCATCCACGACATATAGCGGGATGTTGTTCCCGAACGTATTGATCCCGCGTATCCGGATTTGCGGGTCTTCGCCGGGCTGGCCCGAGCCGATGACCGTGAGACCCGCCGCCTGTCCCTGCAGGAGGTTTGTCACCAGGCCGTTGGGCTGCTTGGTCATGTCTCCTACGTTGACGACGGCCACCGACCCCGTCAGGTCCTTTTTCTTTTCGGTGGTGTACGCCGTCACGATGACCTCGTTCAGGTCGCCGGCATTGTGCTCCAGCTTGACGCTGAACATCTCGTTTCGACCTACCGGGATCTCTTTTTCCGGATACCCGGCCCCGGAGAAGACGAGTACCGGGTTGCCGGTGGCCGGGATGGCCAGGGTGAAGTCGCCGTTCTCGTCCGTGGTCGTCCCTTTTGTCGCGCCTTTCAGATGGATGGAGGCGCCGGCCAGCGGTTGGTTGCTCGTGCCGTCCACGACGTGACCGTGAACGGTTTTCGTCGTCTGCGCCCCTGCCCGTGGAATGACCGTCAGAAAGGCGGCGCAAAGGAGCGCGGCCAGGATGCATAATTTCTTATTCATAAGCAGCAACGTTTTTGGTTGAGGTAATGGATGGCTATCATATGGCGTTTGTTAAGCGTCAATCGTACACTTGTAAAAAAAGCAACGCTTATTCCTCCCTGAGGGTTACGTCGCCTTCCTTCGTCAGGAAGTCCGCCCCTTTCGCCATCCCCGCGGCGGACGCCGCCAGCAGCGATCCGTCCGGCACGACTTCCAGGGGCGTGATACAGGAAGAGGACGCCTCGTTGAAAGGTTTGTTGGATTGGCGGTTATAGCAGGAGATAAGCGACCAGCGCGACACGGGGGATACATTGGCGTCGGAGCGGTGCAACAGGTTGCTGTGGAAGAAAAGGGCGTCCCCGGGCTTGAGCTCCACATACACGAGGTCCATGACGTCCAGCGCCAGCGATACATACCGTATGGAGGCGCCGACCTGCTCGCCCGTCTTGCCGTGCTCGACCCGCCCCATTTTGTGGGAGCCGCGGATCACCTGCAGACAGCCGTTTTCACGGGTAGCTTCCGTAATGGCGACCATGACGGAAGCCATCTGGTCGGGAAACAGGAACTCATTTTTATACCAATACCCGTAGTCCTGGTGCCATTCCCAGGCGCCGCCCACAAAGGGCTCTTTTTGCATCAGCTTGGAATGGAAATGGCATACCGGGGCCGAACCGCCCAGCAGCGCGTCCACCGCGCCCACCATCCGTTCGCTGCGGGTGAGCAGGCCATAGATGTCGTCGCCCGGGGTAAACCACAGCGCGAGCTTAGACCGTTTGCCGCTCTCGTCCCTTACGTCGTAGGAGTTGTCACTGATGGCAGCGTCAGACCGGGCCACCTCAAATAATTTGTCGATTTCTTCTCTTGAAAACAGGGCGGGGACAATGACATATCCGTCACGTTGATAGTCAGTAATTTGCTTGGCAGTCAAGGGTGAATTCATGTGGGTTGCTTTTCCTTACGCTGCAAACTATTTCGAAATGACGGTTCCCATTAACCGTAAATTTTCGTAATCTGGTACTATGTTATCCACTTTTGAGAGATATCCGCCAAAACCTGTAAATTTTACACTATGAAACCTGTACTGGAGCACTTGGCGCCCGAAAGGGAAGAGTCTTTTTTCGCGCAGGCTTTTAACCTGCCCTATTTCGGGACACCCTGGCATTATCACCCCGAATACGAGCTGGTATGGGTGACGGCCAGCCAGGGGAAAAGGTTTATCGGCAATTCTGTGTCGGACTTCAACACCGGCGACCTGAGCTTCCTGGGGCCCAACCTTCCCCATTTATATAAGAACCCCCCGTCGTATTATGAGAACAACCCCAGGCAAAGGGCCCGGTCGGTGATCATCCATTTTTCGGAAGCCTCTCTTGGCGTGGACCTGCTCGGACTGCCCCAGGCAAAGGGCTTTCGCGCCTTGTTCGAGCTGTCGAAATGCGGTCTCGACATCCTTGGCCAGACAAAAAAGGAGATTTGCCGGAAGATGGAAAGACTGCTGGAATCAAGCGGCATGAAACGTTTTATCTGCCTGTTGGAGATCCTGGACCAGCTCGCGGCCAGCGAGGAGTGCGCAGCCATCTCCGACCCCGGCATCATCGGTCACAATGCCCTCGACACTGAACGGCTGGATACCGTTTTCCAGTTCACCTATCAGAATTTTGAAAAGGATATCCGGCTAGAGGACATCGCGGGCCTCGTACACATGACACGCACCAGCTTTTGCCGCTTCTTCCAGGAGCGCACCAAGAAAACATACTTCACTTTCCTGAACAACATGCGGCTCAATAAGGCGAGCAAGCTGCTCCTCGAGACGGAGCGTGGTATTTCGGATATAGCTTACAATTGCGGTTTCAACAACCTTTCCCACTTCAACCGTCAATTCAAGTCACACTTTGCGTGCAGCCCCAAGACTTACCGGGAGACGTACGCGAAAGCCCATCGGTAAAGCGCCGGCCGCCTTCAGCGCGCACTACAACGTTGTCGTAGATCCCGCCGGGTGGGATGGGACGAAGGGATACCTTTGACGTTATGAAGCACCTGTTGATTGTCTTGCTCATTCCCATGGCCGCCACGGCCCAGTTCCACCCGGACCCCAGCCTGCTGCGCACCATCGACACCAACCTCCGGCTGGCGGATACCCAGTACCGTTACCTTGCCGCCCATACGCCAGGGGACGTGTTTCCCCGAACCTTCGACCCTAAGACCGGGGCCTGGACGACCAGCGGCCCCGGTTGGTGGACCAGCGGTTTCGCGCCGGCCACCATGCTCCGGCTTTACAGCGCAAACCACGATACGGCGCTGTATCGCGAAGCCCTCCGCAGGATGCGCCTCCTGGAGAACGAGCAGTATGACCGATCGACCCACGACCTGGGCTTTATGATGTTTTGTCCTTTCGGCGAAGCCTATCGCATGACGGGTTCGACGGCCTATGCCGATATATTGATGAACAGCGCCCGATCGCTCGGCACCCGTTTCAGCCCCATCACCGGCTGTATCCGTTCCTGGGACTTCGCGCCCTGGCGCTATCCCGTCATCATCGACAACATGATGAACCTCGAGCTGCTCTGCTGGGCGTCGCATCATAGCGGCGACACGTCCTTTTTACACATCGCCGTCACACACGCCAGCACGACGATGCGCCAACACTATCGCCCGGACTACAGCTGCTATCACGTCGTGGAGTACGATACCGCCACCGGGGCCGTAATCGATCGCAAAACCGCCCAGGGATACAGCGACAGCTCGTCGTGGGCCCGTGGCCAGGCATGGGGCCTGTACGGCTATACGATGATGTACCGGTGGACCCATGACCGGCGCTATCTGTCACAAGCCATCCACATCGCGGACTTCATACTGGCGCACATACCCGCGGACAGGGTGCCTTACTGGGACTACAACGATCCCCGCATCCCGGATACCTACCGCGACGCCTCGGCCGCAGCCGTGATGGCGTCGGCGCTCATCGAGCTCGCCGGCTATGCGCCCCCCCTTCCCGGCTGGAAATATATAAAGGCCGCCGAAACCGCGCTGCGCACCTTGTCCTCTCCCGCCTACCGCGCGCCCGCGGGAACGAACGGCGGCTATTTATTGATGCACAGCGTGGGGAACCTGCCGGTTAAGGCGGAGATAGACGTGCCGCTGACGTACGCGGATTATTATTTCGTGGAGGCCATGTTGCGCTATCGCGCGCTATAGTCATTGCTCCCCCGGCATCAGGCTCACATTCAGCACCGTATTCCTGCCGACCCGGACCTCCCGGCTCACAAACCCCTTTTTGGAAAATACGAGCGTGTCCGAAGGCTTTGCCTGGATGGAATAGTGTCCGCCCGCATCGGTCACGACGCTTCCCGAAGCCGACCGGACGGTCACCCCCCCCAGGACCCCGGCTTGCACGTCCCGCACGATCCCGGTGACCTGCACCGCCTCCTCGTTACCGGAATGAGCGGCCGCCGCCGGGGGCATCGCCTGTACAACGGGCGCGGCAGCGGCATCACGCTCCCGCGCCGACGCATACACGGTTATCCGGGAACGCGCCCGGATATCGTTTGACGCCGCTCCCACCTGTACCTCAAATTCCCCCGGCTCCACGACCCGCTTCAAATCCTTGTTGTACAAGTAAAGCCGGTTGATGGGCAGCGCCAGCGCCACTTCAGCCGAGTCCCCCGCTTTTAGGAATACCTTTCTGAACGCCTTCAGCGCCTGCACCGGGGTCTCCACCGAGCTGACCATGTCACGCACGTATACCTGGACGACTTCGGCGCCGTCCCGGTCGCCCGTGTTTTTTACGCGGACCCGTACAAAAACCGTGTCGGAAGGCAGCACCTTCCGGGACGACAACGACAGCCCGCTAAAGGAAAATTGCGTATAGCTGAGCCCATAACCAAAAGACCAAAGCGCCCCTGGCCTGGCAAACACGTAGTCCCTCCCTGGGTGGTCCTCTGTCCCGGGAGACCGGTAGAAGCCCTTTTCCGAGGGGAGATAGTTGTAATAGACGGGTGTGTTGCCGGTACTTTGTGGAAAAGAGATGGGGAGCTTGCCTGACGGGTTCGTCCGACCGAACAGCATCGCGGCGATGGCGTCTCCTTCCCGCTCGCCGCCATACCATTGTACCACGATGGCGGGTAAGTGTTGTTTTTCCCAGGCGAGCACGAACGGCCTGCCGGTCACCAGCACGAGGATCACGGGCTTGCCGGTCCGCTGGATGGCCTCCACCAGGGCTTCCTGTGCGCCTGGGAGACCGAGGTCATCCAGGTCGTACCCCTCGCCGCTGGTGGGGCTCTTGCTCTTTTTTGCCAGCGACGCGCTGCGGGAGCCTACAAACACCACCGCGGCGGAACTGTTTTGCGCAGCGGCTATGGCCTCCTGGAATCCGGAGGTATCCATGCCCGTGAGTCCGCAGCCCCTGGCATAACGGATGGCTACGTGGCTGCCGGCAAGCTGCCGGATGCCTTCGAGGGGCGTTATGCCGTCTTCATTGCCGGTGCTCCAGGTATAGTCGCCCACTTCCAGCTCGTCCGCGTTGGGGCCGATCACCGCCAGGGACTGAAGCGCCGTCAAATCCAGGGGCAACGTATGGGCCTCGTTTTTCAACAACACGATGCCCTCATCCGCTATCGTGCGGGCCAGCGCCACGGAGGAAGGCGTGTGGATGTGTTGCCGGTATGAGGCGGTGTCCGGCAACGCCTCGTCAAAAAGACCCGATTTGAATTTCGCATACAATACGTTCCGGACCGCACGGTCGATATACCGGACGTCCAGCTTCCCGGTCTTTACCAGGGAGTCCAGGTTTTCATACGTCGAGCTCGCCGCTTCCACGTCGACACCCGCGGTGAGTGCCTGCAACGCGGCATCGGGGGGACCGGCCGCCGTGTGGTGAAAATAATAGAGCATGGATACCGAGCCCCAGTCCGAATACACGAACCCTTTAAAACCCAGCTGCTTTCTCAGGAGGTCGGTGAGGAAAAACGAGGACCCGGCAATGGGCTCGCCGTCATAGGAGCTGTAACAATTCATGACGGACAGCGGGTCCGCCTCGCGGATGACCCGTTCGAAGGGCTGCAGGTAGAGGGAATACAGTTGCTTAAGACCGCCATCGACCGCCGAGAGGTTGATGCCGCCGACCGGCGTGCCGTGCGCGATAAAGTGCTTGGGCGTACAGATCAGGTCGTTCTTCCTCAATCCTTTTACGTAGGCCGTTCCCATTTCCCCGACCAGGTATGGGTCTTCGCCGTAGGTTTCTTCCACCCGGCCCCACCGGAGCTCCCGCGCGAGGTCCAGGTCGGGGGCGAAAACCTGTTTGCCGCCGATGGCTTTCATTTCCTCCGCGATGTGCCCGGCCATGGCTTCGGCCAGCTCCGGCCGGAAGGTGCTCGCCAGCGCGATGGACTGGGGGTAAATCGTGCAACCGTCCTGCACCGTCCCGTGCAGCCCCTCCAGCACGGGGATAACGGGGATGCCCCACCGCGTGTGCTGCCGTATGTATTGCTGCACCAGGTACATCGTCCGGAGGTACTGCTCCGACGTGAGACCGAAGCCTTCGATGCACCCATAGCTGTTGCCCTTTAAAAACGAACCGAGCTTTTGCATATCCGGCTGGCCGCCCGCGTCATAGTCTTCGGTATGGATGTGCCTCAACTGCGCGATCTTCTCCTCCAGGCTCATGCGTTTCAGCAGGTCTTCCACGCGCGCCGTCGTCGGTTGGGCGGGGTCCCGGTACAGCTGTTGGGCAAAGGCGACGGTAGCGAGGAATAAGAACGGCAACACGAGGATTTTTGACATGACGAACGTCGTTTGTGGCGTGAATATAGCGCCGCTGCGGGGAATAGCGCTGTTCAATCGTATGCGCAATTTTG
>NZ_DATJIY010000188.1:0-10786 GCF_035492835.1 Dinghuibacter sp. | reverse complement strand
TGCGAGGTGGAGGAAGGCGTGCTGGTGCGGATGCGCCCCCCCAAACAACTGCTGCCGCGCTTCCAGGAAATGGAGTACATCCGCGCCTATGTGCTGGGCAAAATGGGCTGGAGCATGATCAACGCCGTCCCCAACGTCTCCGGCGGTCTGGGGCTGTTCGACAAGGAGATCGCCATCAAGGCGGGCGGCTACGACCCGCGCTCCTTTGGCGAGGACATGGACCTCGTGACCCGGATGTGCGCTTATATGAAGGACAACAAACAGAAGTACGCCGTCCGCTATATCCCTTCCACCCAGTGCTGGACCGAAGGGCCCCCCAATATGAAGATATTCAGCCGCCAGCGCACCCGCTGGGGCCGCGGTCTGATCCAGATCATGACCCTGCACAAAAAGATCATCTTCAACCCGCGCTACGGCAAGCTAGGGCTGATCGTGTTCCCCTACAACCTTTTCTTCGAGTTCCTCGCCCCGATCATCGAGATCACCGGGATACTCTATTATATCTACATCGTCGCTACCGGCCAGATCAACTGGCAGTACGCCCTTATCCTCCTGGCCTTCGTCTATTGCTATTCGGTGATGATCACCACCTTCGCCATCCTGTGGGATCAGCTCACCTACCGCTACTACAAAACCTGGGGAGAAGTGCTCGGGCTGGCCGCCATGGCCTTCCTGGAGCCGATCATCTACCATCCCCTCATCGTTTTTTTTGCCGTCAGAGGATACTTCTTTTTTATCACCGGACGCAAGCACGTCTGGGGAAATATGCAACGCCAGGGGTTTGGTCAACGCGCCAGACCGCAGGCCGGATAAATCGCCGCCCATGCCGAAAATCGTCTATATCCTACTCTTGCTCCTCACGTGCGCCACCCGCGCGGCCGCCCAGGCGCCGGCCCCCTCCACCGCGCGCGACGCCACCGTCGACCAGCTCACCGGGGCTGTCCGCCAGGCCATCGCCGCCGCCCGCTACCCGGAGGCGCTGACGCTGATGCACCGCGTATACAACAAACAGCACGGCCACGGCGACGCCGACCAGCAGTTCCTCCTGGCCAAGGCATACGTCCTGAACCGCTACGAGGACAGCGCCGACAACGTCCTCCGCGACCTGATCCTGGCCGATCCCAAGTACCGCGACGCGTACGCGATGATCGCCAATATCCGACTCGACAAGCACGATCCCGAAGAAGCCCTGTGCTTTATCGACGACGGCCTGTACTATTACCCCGGCGATAAGGAATTTGCGTTGAAAAAATTCTCCATCCTCCAAACCATGCGCAACCCGGCCCGCGCGGAAGAGCAGGGCGAGGACCTGTTGAACCGTTTTGGACAGGACACCGGCGTGGTCCGCACTTATATCGCCTACAAGATCGAATCCGCCCAGCGCTACGCCAAAATAAAAGACTTCACCCGCGCCACCTACGAATACCGTAAGGTCCTCGAGGTCGACCCCGCCAATGCAGAAGCCACCCAGGGACTGTACGGTTTGGAGGTCCGCACCGGCAACTACGAGGACGCCCTGGCCGGCGTCAACAGCCTGCTCGTCGACAAGCCCGACGACTACGAGCTGCTGATGAAGAAAATGTCGCTCCTCCAGGACCTGCGTCGTTATCCCGAAGCCATCGAGGTGCTCCAGCACGTCCTGAAGACGCACCCCGGCGACGCCAAAGCCCACCAGCTCGACGTAGACCTACGGATGGAAGCCGGCCGGTATTTTATGAGCGAGGACCCCTACCTCCAGTTCCAGGCGGTGCTCGAAAAGTCCCCCTCCAACCGCGAGGCCCTCGACTATGTCATCAACCTGGCCTCCGCCCGTGGTCTCCACGTGGACGCGCTGGCCTTTGTCAACCGCGCGCTGCGCTACTACCCGGACGACCGCGCCCTCCTGGCCAAAAAGGTCTCCATCCTCCAAAGCCTCCAGCAATACGGCCCCGCGGCGGTCATCGCGCGCCAGCTGTATATGAGCTCCCCCTCCTACCGCGACCTCTATATTGAGCTCCAAACCGCCAGCGGCCGCGCCTATATGAACGAGCTCGACTATGACAGCGCGTTGGCTTCCTTCGCCGCCGTATTGGCGCTCAACCCGGCAGAGCCCGCCGCCCTGAATTATTCGATCAACATCCTGAGCGCCCAAAAGAACTATGGCGCTGCCATTGCCCTCGTCGACAGCGCCCTCCAATATTATCCCGGCAACGAGACCCTGTTGCTCAAAAAGGCGGGGATCCTGCAGGACGACACCCGTTTTGGCGAAGCCGCCAGGCTGTTGGACACCCTCCGGCAGACCCACCCCGACAACAACCGCTACCGCGCCTCCTATATCGATCTGCTGCTGACCCAAGGCCGCCAGATGATGCAAGCCGACGACTATGACGCCGCCGCCGGTATGTTTTCCGCCGTGCTCGCCGTCGACGCATCGCAAAACGAAGCCCTTACCTCATTGATCAACGCCGATCTCGCCCGCGGCCAGGCGGACTCTGCGCTGGCGGTGGCCGGCCAGGCGTTGACTTATTATCCCGATTCCCGCGAGTATCTGGTAAAAAAAGCTTCCGCCCTCGAAGCGCTTCATCGCTACCCCGACGCCTACGCGATCACCGATATGCTCCGCCAGCGGTATCCCTACAACGCGCGCATCCGCGACCAATACCTCGACGAGGTCCTCGCCGCCGGCCGCTACTACAACACCACCGGCCACCCCGACGACGCCCTTGCCGAATTCCGCCGCGCCCTCGCGACGAGCCCGCGCGATTCGGCGGCGCTGATGTATGCCACTAACATCCTCCATGCCCGCGGCAGCGCGCCTCGCGACCCGGCCTCGCTGGATTCCGCGCTGGCGCTTATCGACCAGGGTCTCCGTTATTACCCCGGCAACGAATATTTCACGTTGAAACGCGCGGTCGTCCTCGAAAACCTCCATCGCTACGCCGAGGCGCTCCCCGCCGCCGATTCCGTCGCGAAGATGGACCCGACGGCGGACCACCGCGACTACGCGGACTACCTGCGGAGCAAGGGCTTTCGCAACGCCCTGGGGCTGCAGTACCTGAGCTCCCACTTCGACTCCGTGTCGCCCGCGAACATCGCGACCCTGCACTATGTACGCTACACCGCGAATGGCTCCTCCTTCGACACCAAGATCAATTTCGCCGGGCGCTCCATCGGCACCGGCATACAGCTCGAAGAGGAGATATACTATACGCACAACGAGCACTGGGATTCGTATGGCGACGCCGCCGTGGCGAACGACAATGTTTTCCCGCGCATCCGGCTCGCCTACTCCCTCACCCGGAACCTGCGCCACGGCTGGGCCGTGGAGCTCGGCGGCCGGTACCTCAACCTGGATTCGATCTCGGTCTTTTCCGGCGTGGGCTCGCTCACCAAATACTTCGGCGACTTCTACCTCAACCTCAGGGGATATCTGATCGCCGCACCCGGCCATCTCTATGAGGCCGGTCTCCTCACCGCGCGTCAGTACCTGGACAACAAAACCGACTTTTTGTACGCCACCCTCGGGGTGGGCAACTCCCCCGACGAGTTCACGCGGGAGTACAACCTGGGGACGAACCTCGGCAGCCAGACGTACAGCATCGGCGCGGGTTACCAAAAGGTTTTTAACTACCGCAACGCCGTCAACCTTTCCGGCGCCTGGTACAGCCAGCGGCTGGCGCCGGAGCGCTATCGCAACCAGTACGACCTTTCGTTGAGCTATCTCCGGAAATTCTGATGCGATCGATCGCCCTTTTTGTCGCCATGGGCCTCACCGGCTTCGCAAGCTCCGCACAGCGGCTCACCCTGGTGCGCGACGGCGTCAGCGCCTACCGCATCGTCCTCCCCGACGAGCCCCTAAAGGTGGACCGGGACGCGGCCGCTATCCTCCAACGTTATATCGCGCGGATATCCGGCGCCACGCTGCCCATCGTGCAAGACGCCGCTGGTCCCGCCATCCGGCTGGGCCGCCAGGTAGATCTCTCGAGGGTACGCGACGACGGTTTCCTCATCGCCACACATGGCTCAGACCTTTTTATCGCCGGCGCGCACGGCCGCGCCACCGTCTATGGCGTGTACGACTTCCTCGATCGCTACCTCGGTTGTAAGAAATACGACGCCGGCCCCGCATACGTCCCCCACCAACCAACCATCGGGATCGGCGCCATCGACGACCTCCAAAACCCCGCCTTCTTCTACCGCGAAACCTACTACCCCTCTGCTTTTGACGCCGAGTTCCTGGAGTGGCACCACCTCCACCAGTTTACGGACCTGTGGGGCGTGTGGGGTCATTCTTTTTTCAAATACGTCCCACCCGCCACCTACTTCAAAACCCATCCCGAATACTTCGCTCTTGTCGACGGTCAGCGGCGCGCAACGCAGCTGTGTCTGAGCAACGATACCGTTTTCCAGCTCACCGTAGCCGCGCTCCGCGAGCGCATGGCGCGTCATCCCGACGCCCTCTGGTGGTCGATCGCGCCCAACGACGACAACGGCTACTGCACCTGCGACCGCTGCCGGCGGATGGACCCCACCGAAGCGCTGATCCGTTTCGTCAACCGCGTGGCCGCGGTTTTCCCCGACAAGGCGTTCACCACGCTCGCGTATGGCTACACGCTTCATGCACCCGCGCATACCGCGCCCGCATCCAACGTGTACGTCATGCTCAGCAGCATCGACGCGCCGCGTCAAAAGCCCCTGTCGGCCTACGCGCCCCTCAACGCGGCTTTCTCCGCCTGGGGCGCGCTGACAAGCCACCTGATGCTCTGGGACTACACCACGCAGTTCAC
Source organism: Dinghuibacter sp. (assembly GCF_035492835.1). Classification (NCBI taxonomy): domain Bacteria; kingdom Pseudomonadati; phylum Bacteroidota; class Chitinophagia; order Chitinophagales; family Chitinophagaceae; genus Dinghuibacter; species Dinghuibacter sp. The sequence goes on along the minus strand of NZ_DATJIY010000188.1, from coordinate 6,020 downwards.
GAGCTACGTCGCGCCCTTCCCCGACTACGCCTGCCTACAACCCAATCTTCAATATGCGCTGGCCCACGACGTCCGCGGCGTCTTTTCCCAAGGCAGCGGGGAGACCTATTCCGATATGGACGCCTACAACGCCTACATACAGGCGGCGCTCCTCTGGAACCCCTCCGCCGACGTCGCGCGGCTCACGACCGAATTTTGCAACGGCTACTACGGGGCCGCCGCGGGCCCTTTCATAGCGCGGTATCTGGCGGCGCTCTCCGCCGCCGTGGCGCGTCCCAGCGCGGCCGCGTCCCCTGATGCCGCCCCGCCCTCCCTCGACATCTACGGCAACCCCGTGAACGAGCGTTTTCTGAGCGCCGGGACGATCGACGCCTTGTCCACGCTCCTCGACAAGGCCGAAGCCGCCTCAGAGACCGCGCCCGCGGCGCCCGGAGCTGCCCCGCCAGAGGCCGCGCGTGTCTCCGCCGCCCGCCTCCCCCTGGAGTACACCGTCCTCCAGCAATCCCGCTTTTACGGCCCCGAGCCCCACGGCTACCTGGAGCCGGATGGCCAGGGCGGCTTCAAGGTCCGCGTCAATTGGCCCGCCCGTGTGGAGCGGTTTATACAAGCCTGCAAAAAAGCCGGCGTCAAGGAAATGTCGGAAGGCGGCCCCGACCCCGATGCCTACGCAAAAGAGTGGGCGTCCATCTTCGCCCGCGGCTGGGAACCTACGAAGGCATTGAACGCAAAGGTCACCCTGGCGACCCCGTTTGTCGCGGACTACCCCGCCAAAGGGCCGCGTACCCTCACCGATGGCGTGCCGGGTTACGGCGACTTCAGCTATAACTGGCTGTGCTTTTACGGTGTGGATATGAACGCCACCATCGACCTCGGCGCGGTCATGCCGCTGACCGACGTTCATATGCACTTCCTCTACGACCCGAGACACTGGATATTCCTGCCGTCGACGGTTCGCGTGGAGATATCTACCGACGGGACCAGCTACACACCACTAGGCGATCGGGTATTGCCTCCGTCGGACGAAGACTACACCATGTCGATCAAAGCGATCGTTTTTTCCGCAAATGCAGGCGCCCGCTACATCCGGGTGATCGCCGCGAACCCCGGCGCCCTTCCCTCGTGGCGTCCCAGCTTCACTAAGAAGCCGATGATCTGTTGCGACGAGATTTTTGTGGAATAAAAATATTAAGTTTGGGTAACGCATTGCTTGCTTACCTAAAATCCACAAAATCGTTATGGGATTGTTCGATACCCTTTTTAGAAAAACCGACATGCACAAGTCGATGAATGTAATCGGCAAAGAATTTCAAATCTATCCCAAGGCATTGGCCTATGCCGAGCGCGGTCTCGACAGCTATGGCCGGCGGGATTACACCCGGGCCGCCTACCACTTCACAAAGGCTATTCAAGCCCAGCCCAATAACCAAAACCTGTTTTCCCTGCGGGGCGCCGTTTATGAAGACCTGGGCGACGATTCCAGGGCTGCCCGCGATTTTGTAAAGGCGCTGGGCGTGAATCCCGGCGACACCCTTGCCGCCTACCGTTTGGGCATGGTCTATTTCAGGAAAAACGAGCTCGAAAAGGCCGTCAAATGGCTGGGCGTCTCTTACGCTGGCGCCATCGACGTCGACTTCTCCAACCTTGGAATGAGCCACGTCATGTTCGTACACAAAAAGGTCATCGCCTGTAACCTCGGCAACCTGCTGACCCAGCTGAGCCGTTTCGACGAGGGCTTCCTTTACCTCGACGAGGCGATCAAGCTCGATCCGAAATATCCCGATCCCTATATGGCCAAGGGATTGGCCCTTGCCCGGATGAAGAAGCCCGAAAACGGCATCCCGCTGTTGCGCATCGCGGTTCAACTAGGCCATCCGCCGGCCGTTGCCGCGTTGGAATCCCTGGAACAGCAACCGCTCGGGCTATAATCCCCGAACAACGACCAAAGACGCATAAGGCGTAATTTCGCTCCATGCACATACGCCCCGCAACGGAAGCCGATCTCCCCGTCCTCCTGGAGATATACAACGACATCATCCTCCACACGACCGCCGTGTACGACTACGAGCCGCACACGCCCGACATGCGGATGGCCTGGTTCAAGGCCAAGCAGGACGGCGGCTACCCCGTCTTCGTCGCGGAAGACGCCGGCCGCCCCGTCGGCTTTAGCTCTTTTGGCCCCTTCCGCGCCTGGGCCGCCTATCAATATACCGTTGAAAACTCCATTTACGTCGCCGCGGGCCAGCGGGGCAAGGGCATCGGCAAGGCCCTCCTCCCACCGCTCATCGACGCCGCGCGCCAAAAAGGACACCACGTCATGGTCGCCGGCATCGACGCCACCAACGACGTCAGCCTGAAGCTCCACGCCGCCGCCGGTTTCACCGAAGTCGCACGCTTCCGCGAAGTAGGGTTCAAGTTCGGCCGCTGGCTCGACCTCGTTTTTATGGAGCTGCTGCTCGCCCCATAAAAAAAGGCCGCCAACCGGCGGCCCTTTGGGAGGAGGTTCTACTAGAGGCGCGTGATACAAAAAAATGTTATTAATAGGCCGGTGTCGAAAGCGTCGCATTGCGCCTGTTGCGGAACACATACCCAAGCGTAAGCCCAAAGCTACGGGTACGGACCGTGGCGGCAGAGCCGTCCGGTGCGATGTTCTTAAGACCAAAGTCGAACGTAGCGCCGAGGACGAAGTTCCGATCCATCAGGATTCCTGCCATCATGTTGGCGCCGAAATCCATCCGGCGGAGGTTGTCTCCAGCGGCATAGTTATTCCCAAATTGCATGTCGGTGTTGATGCCCTTTTCGGTATAAGTACCGTTTAGGGCGTACGCCAGGTACGGGCCGGCGCCCACGAAAAAGCGCTTGTTGAAGAGGTTGGTGTGGTACACCAGGTCCAGGGGTGCGCTTAGGTAGGCGACGTGGATGTTGAGCGGCTGTCCACCCGCGGGTTCGGCGTGAAAGCCCTCGAAGGAATAGACCAGCGAGGGGCGGAAGGACAGCTGTTTGTGCAGAGGTAGATCGGCAAAGAGGCCAAGGGCAAAACCGGTAAGCGGGGTCCCGGAGACGTGACCGTCTCCACTGGTGTTGGCGCTGGCGCCGGACCAGTTGAGGGAGGCGACACCCCCGAATTGGATACCATGGGGGTCCATCAGCGTGTTCCGGATCGAGTCGGCAAAGGCGTTTGCCTCGGCGGACAGCGCGAAGGGAGCCATCGAAGGCTCGATACCCGTGGCGTCGGGCGCCGCGTCGAGATCCAGGTCGATATAATCGGCAGACATGGAGATGTCTTCGGCGCCGTCCCTGGAGAGGACGTCGACATCGGAAGCGGCGACGGCGTCCAGGGAAGACTCGCGGGCCAGGTCTGCCGATACAGGAGCGGACTGGCCGCCCCCGATCGGGCTAGAGGCAGTAGCGTCCTGTGCGATATGAGCGACTGCCAATGGGGATTGAATATGGGTTGGGATAGTAAGTACGGTGGGGGCCGGAGTGGGGACGTCTACGCCCACGGCTCCAACGGCGTCCAAAGCGGCAGCCTGGTCGGAGGACGACGCCGCAGCGGCGCTGAGGCTCGTGGGTGAAGCGCTGGCGCGGAGACCGATACCGTCCGACGGTCCGCCCTTGGCGGGCATGGCGGAAGCGGTTGCCCAGCGGATATGCGCAGGCCGGGGACCGTTTGACGCGGCCATTCCGATATTACCAGTAGATAGAAAGGAAAACGAGTTTCTGAACTGGGTGACGGAATTCAACACAAAAAAAGCGATACAGAGGATAAGCAATAAATAGAGATATCGCATTGTAGTTTCGTTTGGGTAAGGGATTAGCGATAATTCTAATGCAAAGTTATAGCTATACTTTGTAATCTGATAACTACTTCGTTAATCGGATGTTAGCGTCATTTGAAGTAGATTTCCGTGGCTCCATAGCCGTAGTTGTTATTGTATTGATTTACAAAGCTTTTGACCTCCCTTTTGGTGTTCAGGATCTCGTGGATGTCGTCCCGCAACCGGCCGGTGCCGACCCCGTGGATCACCGTAAATGTAGGTAGATGATGCAGCACCGCAAGCTCGTAGTACTTTTCGAACGTACTGAGCTGTAATCCCAATATCTCCTCGGGGTTCAGCTTTTCCCCGGGGTGGGTCAGCTTGTCCGCGTGCAGGTCGACGACGCTCCGGGCGGGTTCGAGGTGCTGGCGGGCCTTCCCGGCGTCGTAGAGCTTGAAACCTGCCTTGCCAAGGCTGCTGAGGTCCAGACCGCCCTGGTGACGGGGTGAGCTATGGCTTTCCGCAAAGGGCGCGTCCGGGTAGGTATCAAACAACGGGTACGAAAAGGACGCCTCCTGGTTCTGCCGCAGCGTCTCGACCCTTTGAAATAACTGCTTGGCTTTCAGCTTATGGGAAGCTTCGAAGTGGTCCACCTTCCCCGCCTGGGGCCTGACGAGCGAGAAATCGAAGTCGAACTTCGGGTTGTCGTTGACGTTCTCCAGGGGCACGTTCTGCAGGTAGAAATCGCTGAACGGCGCCAGGCCCGATGTCAGCCGCATATCCGCCGCCCCGCTCAGGCGGAGGGTGTAGTCGAAATTCAGCTCCAGCGGCGTCTGGTTGACGAGATAGACCTTAAAGAAGTCCACCACGTCATCGTCAAAGACGTCCTTGTCAAAAACCGGGAAAAACGTCAGCCAAACCCCCGGCTCCAGGTTATACTTGGTCCGGGCGCTCTGCGAGGGCTCCGGCTTTAGTTGCTCGACATACTTTTTGGGGGGCGCCGGGGCCGCCTTTTTCTCCGAAAAACGCTTGAAATACGGAAAATCAATCTGGTCGGAATACGCCGGGAAGCGCACGCCTTTGACCTCGACCATCACCATTTTGTCGTTGATGATGTCGATGACTTCGCCTTCTTCGTTGCTGTGCCGGACAATGACCTTATCACCTATCTGAAATTTCATAATCTCATTCCGGCCGAGCCGGTTTTGCCGGCAAAATTACAACCTATTTCGTCTTCATAGGATGGTTCTCCAGGAGACGGTCACAACTCCAGGGTCCACCCCCTTCGACGACGAACAAGACGAGCAGGAAAAGTATCAACAGCGACAGCCACCAGCTCCCGGAAGGAGACAGGATGTCCGAGGGCGGGTTGATAAAGATCAGCGCCCCCAGCAGGTTGGGGATCTGGATCAGGCTGGCGAACCGGGTCAGCAGCCCAAAGGCCACCATAAACCCGCCGATCAGCTGCGTCATGATCACGTAGTGCGCCATGACGCCTATGGATATGGAGCTGAGAAACTGACTTTTGCCAATCAGGGTCGAGAGGTAGTCCATGTTGTTCATGAATTCGACCGCCTTCATAAACAACAGTATCCCCAATACCATGCGCACGATGTCGAGCCATTTGGGATGGTGGGTGTCCCCCCAGTGTTCCATTCGTTGAATGAGGTTCATATGGCAAGTATTTTTGAGAAATTACGTCTTTCCCAAGAAAAATGCAATAGCCGTGCCGAATGGCGCGGCCACGCCGAATGCCGCGGCCACGCCGAATGCCCTCTTATTTGGCCGCCCCGGTCAATTGCCTGTAATTCTTTTGGTCCAAACGGCGCCGGGCCGTGAGGCCAGGAACGAGAGCCCGGGCATGATGCGTTTTTGAGCGCCGGCGGACTCGTTATAGGCCTGAATCTTTTGCTCTATGGCGAGCACCGGATTGGTATCGGCGGTGGTGGACTTTTCCAGGAATGCAAACGTACGCTCTTTACTATCCGCGGGATAGACGGTTATCTGGGACGTATAGACTCCTTGATACACCTTGTAGCCGTTTAATTGTCCGAAATCATAACGAAATGACGTCCCGGATAAATCGATGCTAAAAAAATCCACCCCTAATTCAATCGTTGCCGGTTCGGAAAACAGGTTCCATATCGGTTTTCGTAAAACTGTCAGTACGAGGGCAGGAACAAGCACTACACCAAAGGCGATCACGGGCGTGCGTGTCGCAAGGGCGACCCATCCGACCAGGCATGCCAAGGCAATGGTCAATGG
>NZ_DATJIY010000187.1:0-32099 GCF_035492835.1 Dinghuibacter sp. | reverse complement strand
GGGGTGTCGGGCGCCGCGTAGCGGAGCATAAAGGGCGCCAGCAGGCGGGCCTTCATGTGGCCGGACTGGCTGAGGTAGGCGTCGATCCCATGCCCTTCTTCGGGAGCGTTGCTGCGGCGGCCGAGGGCGGCGACCTTTTGCATGTCGTTCTCGCAGGCAGTGGCGAGCAGCCAGGCGGCCGCCAGGAAAATCGACATCCATTTGCTCAGCGGACCCGGCATCGGCGCGAAATTAGGGGTTATTCCAGAGACCCAGGGTATAAAGTCCGTTAAAGATCAGGTCGGGGTCAATGTGCACGCGCTCGCGCAGGTGGCTGGAAAAGAACGTAGTGTCTCCGCCCGTCAGGACAACCTCCAGGCCTTCGTAGCGTTCGCGGTACGCCGCGATGACGCCGTCCACCTCCTTGGCCATGCCGAGCAGCACGCCGCTGAGGATATTGGTGCGGGTATCCATGCCGATCAGCGGGTAGTTCCAGTCGGCTTCTATCAGCGGGAGCCTGGCGGTGAACTGGTGGAGGGATTTAAACCGCATTTCCATCCCTGGCGAAATGCTGCCGCCCAGGAACTCGGCATACTTGTCGATAAAGTTGCAGACGATCGCGGACCCGAGGGCTATGGCCAGGATATGTACGTCGGGGAAACGGGTAAGCGCGCCTACCATCATCGCCAACCGGTCGGCTCCGATGGTCTCCGGTTTGCCGACGGGCAGCTTCAGGGGCATGCGGCTCTGGTGGTTGACCAGGTGAAAGCGGGTGCGTTCGCGGAGGAGGACCTCAAGCCCGGCAGGGTGGTGGATCACCGACGCCAGCACCGAACCTTCCGGCCTGAACTCGTCCAATAAAGGGAGCACCGAAGCCGGCTGGTCGTCCGCCAGCACCCGGGTGGCGTGGAGCTTGCCGTCGATAAAGACGCCGCATTTTTGGCGGGTATTGCCGAAATCCAGACAAAGGACGGTACGCATAACTTAGAAATTGAATCCGGGCAACTGCTTAAAATGCCCATTGAGCTTGATCTTATCCTTGAGCGCCTCCATCTCCGCCAGCAGCGGCAACACTTTACCAAGATGACGCTTTATGTATTCCTGCCGCTGGATTTCCCGGGGCAGCTGGAGGAACTCGTATTCCTCTTCGAGCGAAAAACCGACGTGGTGCGCGATGTCGTAGGTGACGAGGTGGAGGTCCTCCTTGGTGAATTTCTTTTGCACCTTCAGCAGGTCGTGTAGCTCGCGGATGCTGCGGACCAACGCCTGCATCAGCTGACGGTTGCCGTCAAACTGGTTTTCCTGGTAGTTGACGATAGCCCCGCTGTAGAGCTTGTCGGGGATGTCTTTTACCAGCTCCAGCATCCGGAAGACGGAATCGCCTTCGGCGGTGATGTCCATTTCGCCCGAATCGTAGACCTTGACGATGTCCTTTACCATGACGGTCGTCCCGAACTCCGACACCTTGTCCGTAATGACGGTGGGAATACCGAATCGCTTTCGCTCTTCAAAACATTCGTTAACCAGCTGCTTGTAACGTGGCTCGAATATGTGGAGGTTCAATTGCTCACCAGGGAAAACGACGATGGATAATGGAAATATGGGAACAAAATTCGTCATGTCACAAAGTTGTACTTTTTTTCGAGAAAACCCTATCTTGGCCGGGTATGCTGAAATTGTCGGTGGTGATCATCACCTATAACGAAGAACGCAATATAGGAAGATGTATCGATTCGGTACAGGCGGTCGCGGATGAAGTGGTCATACTGGATTCCCACTCACAGGACCGGACGACGGCTATCGCCAGTGAAAAGGGAGCGGTCGTGTATGAACAACCCTTTGCCGGGTACACCGAACAAAAAAACGCCGCCCTGGACCTGGCGACGCATCCGCTGGTCCTCAGCCTTGACGCCGACGAGGCGATAGACGAGAGGCTGGTAGCCTCCATAACGGAAGTAAAGAACAACGCAATAGCGGACGGTTACACTATGAACCGCTGTACAAGCTATTGCGGCCGCTTCATCCGCCACGGCAGCTGGTACCCCGACCGGAAATTAAGACTCTTCGATAAACGGAAAGCCCGGTGGACAGGCGAAAAGATCCATGAAAAAGTTGAGATCGCAGGAACTACGGGTCACTTGAAGGGCGACATCCTGCACTACTCCTACGACCGGCTGGACGAGCACGTCTCGCAAAACAACAAGTTCAGTACGCTGAGCGCAGAAGCCTATTTTGCGAAAGGCAAAAAATCAAGCTGGACAAAAATGCTGCTGAACCCTTTCTGGGCCTTTTTCCAGGGGTATATACTCAGGGCCGGCTTCCTGGACGGCTTCCTGGGACTGGTCATCGCCGCCAATGTGGCGCACCTGACCTTTATGAAATACTATAAGCTGTACGCGTTACAGAAGAGGATACCGGTATGAGGCCCGCCCAAGGGCCCCAGGTGTCATAATTTCCCAAAGGAGGCCCGCACGCGCTTCCAAGTCATCTTGAGCCGGTGCCCGCCGCCGGCAAGGACGTCCGTGGCGGCCCCGGTGAACGGCTGACCCCGCCTGAGCATCCGGCGGGTCAGGAACCCGGAGGTGATTCCCCATTTCCGCACGAAGGTTTTGTCCCCCTCATTGAGCGCCACCCGGCCGAGCGACTTGCTCATAAAATGATAGACCCGGCTTTTCGCCACACCCTTGTACAGGCGGACGCCCATGGTCCAAAGCTTCATCGAAAAATCGGGGTCGGAGTACAAGCCGGGGGAGAACTCGACGCTGTAGCCGCCTACCAGGTCCCATACGTCCTTGTGGACGATATTCGGAGGCCAGGTGGCGCCCATCCAGTCGTTTTGCGGCAGGGATTCATACCCGGCCAGCAAAGAAGCCTCCCGGAACTCCGCCACCGTGGAGCCGAAGTCCTGGACGATCACCGCGGGATTGCCGGTCGCGCGAGGTTCGATCATGGTCGACGACAAAAAGAACCAGGGATGGCCGATGGCGCGGACCTCGTCCATTAGCGCGGTGTCCCAACCCGGGCATACATACATATCGTCGTTGATGTACACGATGTATTCGCCCCGGGCCAACGACCGGGCGTGATTGAGCGCGTAGCAGACCCCGATGTTTTCAACGCTATGTGTATAGTCGATATCCGGCTGAGACTTAACCCATTCCAGCGTACCGTCGCGTCCATCGTTGACGTGCACGATGATCTGCAGCGGGACGACGGAATGCCGGCGTATGCTGTCGATGCATAAACGGAGGTATTCCAGGTTATTCCAGGAGGGGATGAGGAGGGAAAGCACGGCGCCGGTCGGGGGATCGACCCGCCTCGGGCGTATAAGCTCAGTGATTTGCATGTTCATTCTTCCACCAGCGGTACCCGAGAAAACCCATGATGCCCAGGGGCATGGCCATCAGGTAAAGTATGGCCGCATTGAGCGACCTGGCCGGTTTGTCGCCCAACTGCTGGGCCGTCCGCGTGCAGATGGAGCACTGGGCCTTCACGCTGGGCGTCGCCAGTCCGAGGCAGAGGACGAGCGCCAATGCCCGTATTTTCCTGGATGTGGACGTATTTGCCATATGGCAAAAGTACTAACTTTAACCCCTTAACCGCACAAACCTCATGAAGTTTTTGCCTGCTAACAAAACGCTTTTCGGGTTTTCTTTATCTATCATCCTCATCCTGTTCATCGGCGTTTCTTCTTACCTCACCATCCAGAAATACGACGACAACGCCAACTGGGTGAATCACACCTACGAAGTCCTCAATACGATCGACGACCTAGACCGGGCCGTCACCGCCGCCGAAAGCAATTCCCGGGCGTACGTCCTTTCCGGGGACGACCGTTACCTGGCGGTGTTCAACGAAAGTTCCCAACGCATCGAATACCTGCTGGACCATTTTGCCACCCAGACCCAGGACAACCCGGAACAAACGGCCCGGGCAGAAAAGGTCCGCGGGCTCATTGCCCAGCGAATGCAGGATTCCCGCCGGAAGAACCAGATCCGTCAGCGAGGTACGACCCAGGACGTGGTCAATCAAACGGACATGAGCGCAACCCGTTCGCTGACGGATGTGGTCAACAGCCTCCTGGACGACATGCGGAAGGAAGAGAGGAGCCTGCTGGTAAGACGGAATGCGGACATGGAGCGGAGCAAGCTCGCCACGACCATCGCGGACTATGGCGGTACCTTCATCACCCTGATCGTGGTGCTCGTCCTGCTGTGGTACATTACCCGGACATTCAACGAACGGGAGCAGGCCCGGGAATCGCTCCAGCAAACCAATGAATCCCTGGAAAGGGTCTCGGCGGAAAACGAACGCCGTAACTGGATCCTGACGGGCGCCTCGGACCTGACCGCCCAGGTGAGGGGCGACCTGAGCATGTCGGAGCTTTCCCAACAGGTCATCGCGGAAGTCTGTAACCGGGTAGGCGCCCAGATTGGCGCCCTTTATACCATAAACGAGTCTTCGGGCAAGCTGGAAATATCGGGTTCGTTTGCCTATCCCCTGCCCGAAGGGCCGGCTCCGTCCTTTGCTTTCAAAGAAGGGCTGGTGGGACAGGCCGCCTTTGAGAACCGGCCGTTATCCGTCACCGACGTACCCGAATCCTACTTTTATATCCGCTCGGGCCTGGGGGAAATGCGCCCGCGGAATGTATTGGTATGGCCGGTGGACCACGAAGACGGCGTGGTGAGCATACTGGAGCTGGGGAGCGCCGGGCCGATCGAAGGCCGGCGCCTGGATTATCTCCGGTTTGTTTCCAAGGACATCGGCGTAGCGGTGCAGATGGCGCATTCGCGTCACCGGATGAACGTGCTCAACGACCAGCTGCAAAAACAAGCCGAAGAACTCCAGCTTCAACAGGAAGAGCTCCAGGCCAATAACGAAGAGCTCGTTCGTCAGTCCGAGCAGCTCCAGAGCTCGGAGGAGGAATTGCGCGTACAACAAGAAGAGCTGATGCAGGCTAACCTCCAATTGGAAGAAAAGGCGCAGCAGCTCCGCGAAAACGTGGACGCGCTCGAAATGGCCCGGCTCGAGATCATGAACAAGGCGGAGGAGGTGGAACGGAACAGCCGTTACAAATCCGAGTTCCTGGCCAACATGAGCCACGAGCTCCGTACACCGTTGAACAGCATCCTGATCCTGGCCAAGCTGCTCTCCGAAAATAAGGACGCCAACCTCACCGACAAACAGGTCGAATACGCCAATGTCGTCTACAAATCGGGCCAGGACCTGCTGACCCTGATCAACGACGTGCTGGATCTTTCCAAGATCGAGGCCGGGCGGACGACCGTTTCCATCAACCCGGTTCCGGTAGCCCAGGTCCGTTCGGACCTCACATCCATGTTCCGCGAAGTCGCCGAAGCGGGCAAAATCCAATTCACCAGCCAGGTCGATCCGGCTTGCCCGAAAGAACTCTATACCGACAAGGACCGGCTGGAGCAAATCCTGCGCAACCTTTTGTCCAACGCCTTTAAATTCACGCATGAAGGCGGAAGGGTAAAACTCCAGGTGACCGCCGTCAATCCGCGCACGCTGTCGATCAAGAATGAACAGCTCATGGCCTCCGGCCAGATCCTGGCGTTCCAGGTCACCGACAACGGCATCGGTATCGCCCGCAACAAACAGGAGGTCATCTTCGAAGCGTTCCGGCAGGCGGACGGCTCCACCAACCGGAAATACGGAGGCACGGGTCTCGGGCTATCGATCAGCCGCCAGCTGGCCGCCATGCTGGGCGGCGAGATCAGGTTGGAGAGCACCGAGGGAGAAGGCAGCACCTTTACCCTTTATATGCCGATCGTCCATACGGCTCCGCTGGAAAACACGATCGAACAGGCGCCCGCGGCCTACGTGCCCGCCGAGCCCTTCCACGGCGAACGCCCCGCCAACCACGAAACGCTGCTCCGCTCGGGGAGGGTGTTGTTGATCGTCGAAGACGACGCCGTGTTTGGGTCGATACTGGAAGACTTCGCCCGTTCGCGGGGATACGAAGTAGTGCTCGCCACCCGGGGCGATGCAGCCCTCCACTATGCGAAGACCTACAGGCCGGTCGCCATGCTGCTGGACATCCAGCTCCCCGTCGTGGACGGATGGACGGTGCTCCGACGGCTGAAGGCGGACCCCGATACGCGCGGCATACCGGTACACGTCGTTTCGGGGAATGACAACCGGGAAAAAGGTCTCGAGCTCGGGGCCATCAACTTCGTCCACAAGCCCCTTGGCAAAGGCGACCTGGACGGCGTTTTCAGCGCCATCGCCCTGCACCGCAACCCGTCCATTAAAAAGGTGCTGATCGTGGAAGACGATACCATCCAGCAACAATACCTGGACCGCATCCTCCGGGAAAAAGAACGGGACATCGTGTTGGTGACCGCGGGGACCGGCGCCCAGGCGATCAAACGCGTCAGCGAGGACGTCTATGATTGTATCATCCTGGACCTGACCCTTCCGGACATGAGCGGGTTCAACCTGCTGGAGCACTTCCAGCAGGCGGGTCTGCCGGGGACGACCAAGGTCATCGTGCATACCAGCAAGGACCTCGACCGGGACGAGGAAATGCGGATCAGGCGCTTTACGGATACGATCGTGCTGAAAAGCGGCCGGTCGAACGAACGCCTGCTGGACGAGGTCGCGCTCTTCCTCCACAAGATAGAAGAGAAGACCGGTCAGGCCGCCAGCGCCTCCTGGAACAACCAGGACACGGATGACGTGCTGAGGGGGAAAAAGGTCCTGCTCGTCGACGACGACATGCGGAACGTCTTTGCCCTTTCTGCCACGCTCCAGGCGCACGGCCTGGAGGTCGTCGTTGCGGGCGACGGTAAAGAGGGCCTGGACAAGTTGACGGCCAACCCCGGCGTACAGATCGTGCTGATGGATATCATGATGCCCGAAATGGACGGATACGAGGCCATGCGACGTATCCGCGACAACCGGGCTTGGGAAAAACTGCCCATCATCGCTCTCACCGCCAAAGCCATGAAAGAAGACCGGGAAAAATGCATCGACGCGGGGGCGTCGGACTATATCACCAAACCCGTGGACATCGACCAGTTGCTGTCCCTGATGCGGGTCTGGCTTTATAACAGCTTGTAAGCCTATGGAAAAATTCGCCGAACTGCCGAACGAACACATGGATAAGATCCTGATCCTCGTGGACCGGCGATTCGGGTATGACTTCACAGGCTATGCCAGGGCGTCGATCCGCCGCAGGATCCTGGGCTTTATGGGCCGGTCGGGTATATATACCGCGTCCGAGCTGGAATACCACCTTCTGAACGATGAGACCTGCTTTCCCCGTTTCCTGCAATACGTGACGGTCAACGTGACCGAGATGTTCAGGGACCCCGGCTTTTATAAGGCGCTGAGGGAAAATGTGATCCCCCAGCTGGCATCCTATCCGTTCATCAAAATCTGGCATGCCGGTTGCTCCACCGGAGAGGAAGTTTATTCGATGGCAATCCTATTGCAGGAAGAAGGACTGCTCGAGCGCACAAAATTGTATGCCACGGATATCAACTCCTACGTATTGGGAAAGGCGAAACAAGGCATCTTTCCGCTCCGTTATATGCAGGATTATACCCGCAACTATCGGAACAGCGGTGGAAAAGAAGTATTTTCGAGTTACTATACCGCCAAGTACGACAATGTCCTTTTTGACGCGTCCCTCAAAAAGAATATGGTTTTCGCCCTGCACAACCTCACGGCTGACGGTAGTTTTAACGAGTTCAACCTGATCCTCTGCCGGAACGTAATGATCTATTTCGACCGGGCCTTCCAGCAAAAATGCGTGGACCTGTTTCGGCAGAGCCTCTGCTTGCTGGGCTACCTGGGGCTAGGGACCAAGGAATCGCTGGCCTTTAACGACAATGCCAGGGCTTTCGAGGCGGTGGACCAGCGGTGGCGGACGTACCGGCGGATCAAATGATAAATGCTATACCTATGGCGGACAGTCAGATCGAAGCAGTGTTCGTGGGAGGCTCGGCGGGCAGTTTCGAGCCCTTTGCGCGGTTGATGAAATCCGTGATGGGGAGCGACATGCCGCCCATCGTCGTGGTCTTCCACCTCATGCGGAACGTGGAAAACCGCGTAATAGACCTGCTGAAATTCAGGACCGGCCGCCAGGAAATCATGGAAGCGGAGGAAAAGAGCGCCCTCCGGCGGGGGTGGCTGTACGTGGCGCCCGCCAATTACCACCTCCTCATCGAAGACGACCGGACGTTCAGCCTGGACGTCTCCGACGCCGTCGAATTCAGCCGCCCCTCCATCGACGTCACTTTTGAAAGCGCCGCGCGGGTATACGGCCCCCGGCTGACCGGCGTCCTGCTCAGCGGGAGCAATTCGGACGGCTCCTTCGGGATGCGGTGTATCGAAAGCAACGGCGGCCAGGTCATCGTCCAGAACCCCGAAGAAGCTGAATTCAAAACAATGCCCGGTTCCTGCATCCGGTCACTGGAGCATCCTCGTATATATACCTTGAACCAGATCGAAGACTTCTTATCCGGCATCCGAGCATGAACAAACCACGAACCTTAAATATCCTATTGGTCGACGACCGCCCCGAGAACCTGTTGGTACTCGAAGAGCTGCTTGCGGGCGAAGGCCGCCGTTTCCTGCGCGCCACTTCCGGCCAGGAAGCCCTGCGCTATGTCCTGAAAGGCGCCATCGGGCTGATCCTCCTGGACGTACAAATGCCCGACATGGATGGCTTCGAAGTAGCCTCGCTGCTCAAAGGCAATCCCACCACCCGGGAAATACCCATCATCTTCATGACCGCGATTTCCAAGGAGGAGAAATACGCGCTCCAGGGTTATGTCGGCGGCGCCATCGACTATTTGTACAAACCGCTGAACGCGGACATTACCCGGGCGAAGATCCAGGTTTTCGAGGAGCTTTTCCACCGGCAGGAAGACCTCAAGGCCGCCAACGCCGAGCTGACCCGCGTGAACCTGCAGCTCGAAGACCTCAATACCCAGAAGAATTATCTCCTGGGTATGGCGGCGCACGACCTCCGCAACCCCATCGGCGCCATCGCCCAGCTCAGCCAAATCCTGCTGACCGCCGGCGCCGTCACCAATGAGCAGTCCCGCTTCCTGACCGCCATCCGGGAGTCCAGCGACTATATTCTGCGCATTATCGAAGACCTGCTCGACGTCTCCAAGATCGAGTCGGGGAAGATGTCGCTGGACATACAACCTACGGATGTCCGCGCCCTGTTGGCCCGGAGCCTGTCGATCCACCGCCTGATTGCCGACAAGAAGGATATCCGCATAGAGCTCACCGAAAACCTGCATACGGCGTATCTGTATATGGACGCCATCAAGATCGAGCAGGTCCTGGGCAACCTGCTGTCCAATGCCATCAAGTTCTCCCCCCGCGGGACCGCCATCGTCGTCTACTCCCAGGAGCAAAACGACCAGCTGGTCATCTCCGTCCGCGACCAGGGTCCCGGTATTCCCGCCGACGAGCAGCACAAGCTTTTCAAAGGATTCCAAACCACGTCCGTCCGTCCCACCGAGGGAGAAAAAAGCACCGGTCTCGGGCTCCTCATCTGCGCCAAGATCGTCCAGGCCCACGGCGGCGCCATCCACGTTCAAAGCGCCCCCGGCGCCGGCTCGACCTTTTGGTTCACTATTCCGGTCACCATGGCAGAGAGTGCGCTCGGTGGCGATTTGCCCCGCATCCGCGAATCGGCACCTTTCGGGTTGGCGTCAGGGACGCCCGCCGCGTCCACGCTTTCGGCGGCCGGACTTTCCGCGTCTCCGCCCGGTCACCCGCGTATCATCGCCGCGGGCAAAACCATCCTCGTCGTCGAAGACGACAAAGTCGCCCAGCTCGTCGTCAAAAAGGTCCTCGGCCGCATGGGTTACCAGGCCGTGGTCACCGATGGGGCCGAGGAAGCGCTCGAGCTCCTGGGCACCACCGACGTAGGTATGGTTTTTATGGACGTCCACCTCCCCGGTATCAGCGGCATCGAAGCGACCCGCCGCATCCGGGCCCTGACCGATCCACGGAAACAGAACGTACCCGTCGTGGGGCTCACCGCCTCCCGGGCCGAAGAAGAAATCGAGGAATGTCTTCGCGCCGGTATGAACATATGCATCAAAAAGCCGGTAATGGTAGCGGAGCTCATGAAGACGCTGGAGACGCCGTAATTCCCCTTTTTTAAAAAATAATGGCGTGGTTATAGGGAGAAGCACCCTGCTCGAGTGCTTTTATTCTATAATTATAAAATATACAAATGATCGCTGCTGAAGATGCGTTTTTCTTCAGGGGAGGTAAAGTATTGGATGAGCAGGCCCTGAGTTACCTTTTTGACAACCATTTCCCGTTACTCACCGGTTACGCCAAAGGAATCATCGGAGACTATGAAGCGTCGAGGGACCTCGTTACCGAAGCCTTTATGCTCCTGTGGGACAGACGACACCGCTTCGACAACCTCGCGGCGGCCAAATCGTACCTTCTGAAATGCACCCACCACAAATGTCTGAATTACCTCAGACGCGAAAAGCTCCGTCAGGCGTACATCGATCAGATAAGGAAGGAGGCATTGGCGCAAATCGACGCCGACAACATCGCCCGAAAGGAAACCGAATCGAATGAATTCTACGCGTTGCTGCTGGCCGTCGAGCAGCTCCCGGAAAAGTGCAAGGAAGTCATGAAGCTGGCCTTGTCGGGCATGGATACGCGGGAAATCGCCACCCGGATGAACATCTCCATAAAGACTGTCCAAAATACACGCTGGCGGGCCGTCAAGCGGTTGCGCAAGCAGCTGGGCAAAAGCGGTCTTCCACTGGCTATGCTGGTGGTCCTGCTCAGGTTTTTGAAAAAGTTCATTTGAACATTGTCCCAAAGACCCGGTCCCAAAAGGACGTGCTTACCCCGAAACCCTGCTCCTCATTCTTATAGTGGTGGAGGTGGTGGTTGCGCCAGAGGGGTTTCATCCATTTGAAGGGCGGGTTCCAGGCGTGGATGGCGTAGTGCATGCTGCCATATAGCAAATAACCCAGCAGGAATCCCGGGAAAAAAGGGAAAACGTAGTGTTGGAGGATCAGGTACTGTAGGCAGAAAATCGTGGCGGCCAGCAGGAGGCTGGGGACGGGGGGCATGAAAAGCCGCTCCTTGTCCCTGGGGAACTCATGGTGGTTACCGTGCATGATATAGATAAACTTGCGGACCCTCGGGTGTTCGCTGACGAAATGGAAGGCGAAACGGTGCATGAGGTATTCGAAAAAGGTCCAGAATAACATAGCGAACGCAAAGATGCCCACGGTAGTTCCCCAGCTGAAGCCGGCCCGGTAATGGCTATAATATACCATAAAAGAGATGAGGGGGAGGTACATACCCCATATGACGAGGGGGTGGGTTTTGGTGAGCACCTCCAGGTACTGGTTTTGAAAAAGGCGAGCCTGCCCCTTGTTATGGATCTTATCAAACTTCATTCCGGCCAGCTTTATAATAATGACAAAGTTAGGAAGAATATTGTGTTACTTTGGACCTGCAAAAATCGACCCGATGCATCTTGCGACTTATATCAAGGACGGCCACGAACAGGCCGCGCTCCTGGTGGACGGCTGGCTGTACGATATGGACGGCCTGCACCCCGAACTACCCAATACCGTGTCCATGCTGCTGCAATACTGGGATGAGTATTTCCCGGTACTCCAGGGGGCGCCGATCATGATCCGGGAGGGGAAGATCAGCCAGCGGAACGCGATCAAGCTCGACGAAGCCGTACTGACGGCGCCGGTTCCCCACCCTACCTCGTGCCGGGACGGGTATGCCTTCCGTCAGCACGTGGAGGCGGCCCGCCGGAACCGGAAGGTTCCCATGATCCCCGAGTTCGATCAGTACCCGATCTTTTATTACACCAACCATAATGCCATTCTCGGTCCCGGCGACATTCCCTGCATGCCGGACCACTTCGACAAGCTCGATTTCGAGCTGGAGTGCGCCATCGTCATATGCAAGGAGGGCCGGAACATCCGGGCCGCGGAAGCCGATCAATACATCGGCGGTTTCATGATCATGAACGACATGAGCGCCCGGACGCTACAAATGGAGGAAATGCTCCTCAACCTCGGTCCCGCCAAGGGGAAGGACTTCGCCACGGTGATCGGTCCGGTGCTGGTGACGCCGGATGAACTGGAGGAAAGGCTCGTACCGCCCCCGCCCGGTCATACCGGCAACGCCTACGACCTGACCATGACCTGCCGGGTCAATGGCGTCGAAGTAAGCCGCGGGAACCTGAAGGATATGGCCTGGACCTTTGCCGAGATCATCGAACGCGCCAGCTATGGCGTCACCCTGTATCCCGGGGACGTGATCGGGAGCGGGACCGTGGGCACCGGTTGTCTCCTGGAGATCAACGGCACCGGTAAGCTGCAGGACCCCGGTTATGCGGAGCAATGGCTACAGGAGGGCGACGTGGTGGAAATGGACATCGACGACCTCGGTACCCTGCGCAACACCATTACCCGCGAAGAAGACGACTTTTCCCTGCTGGCGATAAAAAAATAACGCATGCTCGTCGATCTTGCGACCACCTCCATACCGCTACGGCAGCAATACCTCCAGCACGCGATCGCGCCGAGGCCGATCTGTTTTGCCTCGACCGTCAACGCGGCCGGTGAAGCCAACCTGAGCCCCTTCAGTTTCTTCAACATGTTTTCGACGACCCCGCCGATCGTTATTTTTTCCCCCTCCCGCCGGGTCCGGGACAATACGATAAAGCACACGCTGGAAAATGTCCTCGAGGTGCCGGAAGTAGTGATCAACATGGTGGATTATGGCATGGTACAGCAGGTCAGCCTCGCCAGCTGCGACTACCCGCGCGGGGTGAACGAATTTATCAAGGCGGGGTTCACGCCGTCGCCGGCCACGCGCGTCCGTCCGCCATTGGTCCGTGAAAGCAAGGTCAGCATGGAGTGTGTCGTTCGGGACGTCCATTCGTTGGGCTCCGAAGCCGGCGCCGGCAACCTGGTCATCTGCGAAGTCCTTTGCATGCACATTGCCGACGATATCCTCGACGACCGCGGCATGATCGATCAACGTAAGTTGCGGCACGTCGCCCGACTGGGCGGCGACTGGTACAGCGTCACCGGACCCGACAACCTTTTCATCGTAGAAAAGCCCAACTTGCACACCGGCATCGGTCTCGACGCACTCCCAGCTTCAATACGGTTTAGCCCCGTCCTCACGGGTAACCAGCTCGGCCAACTGGCCAACGTCCACGAGTATCCCACCATCGACCCCGCCTTCGACGACGAACGCCTACGACACATCATCACCTACTTCGCCATAAACCCGGAAGAAATGGAACGCGAGCTGCACCAATACGCCGCAACGCTGCTCGCCCAGGGAAAAGTCGCCGCCGCCTGGCAGGTCCTGCTCGCCGGGCAATAAACAAGCGCGCTACGAACCGAAAGACAATGTAAACCTCGTCTCCTGCCCCTCCACCGAAAACACATCCAAATTCCCCTTATGCAACTTCATAATGTTGCGCGAAATCGATAACCCGATCCCCGACCCATTGGAGCGGGTCGTAAAGAACGGCACGAAAATCTTATCCAGGATCGCCGGCGGTATCCCCATCCCGTTATCGACGACGTCGATGAAGTAGCGCTCGTCTTCCTTGCGCGATGCGAGCGTTATCCGCGGCGAGGGTTTGCCCTTGACGGCATAGATACCGTTGGTGATGAGGTTAATCAGCACCTGCTCGATCAGCTTCGGGTCGATCAGGAGCTGGTGACGGCCGGGGAGGGCGACCACGTCCAGCGTCACTCCCTGCTGGTCGGCCAGAGGCTTCATCAGCGTACGGATGCCGGTGAAAAGCTCGTCGACGGTGACGGGTTCGAGGTGGGGCGTGGGGACTTCCGCCACCATACGGTAGTCCTGGACGAAGTTCATCAGGCCGTCGGAGCGGCGTTTGATGGTACCCGCGGCCAGCCGCATGTCTTCGATGTCCTCGGCGTCCAGGTCCGGGCCTTTGGCATCCATCATGTCCTTGACGGTGCTGGCCAGCGTATAGATCGGGGTGATCGAGTTGAGGATCTCGTGGGTCATGACCTCGATCAGCTTATTCCAGGCCTCCATTTCCTTTTGCTCGACCTCATTCTTGATGTCCTGGAAGGTGATGATCAGGTATTCCTCCTGGTAGAGCCGGATGACCTCGGTCTCGATCGACAGGAGGACCTTGGAGCCATTGATGAATTTTTCGCTGAACCGTTTTCCGCCGGAGGCGATGGGCAGTATTTCCTGGACGAATTCGGGGACGTGGGCGGCCAGCCGGTACCAGTAGTGGTATTCCGGTATCTGGAGCAGGCGGTACGCGGCGGCGTTGATAAACAGGATCGGGTAGCGGTCCTGGGGTCCCACCAGGGCGCTCCGGGCAACGGTGATGACGCCAAAGGGAGCCCGCTCCATGACGCTCTTCAACAACTGAAAAACGGACTCTTTCTCGATGGTGATCGTCTTATGGGCCTGGAGCACCTCGTTGAATGCGGTGAACAAACCCTGGAAGGGGTTGCCGTATTTCCGGGGATTGAAATAGGCCGCGTGGTCGCGGAGTCTTACCGCCTCGACAAAGTTATCGATGTCCCGGCCAAGGCGTTTCATATACAAGACGATGCCATAGCCCAGGAGCAGGGCGATCAGTACCAGGGCGGAGGCCGTGAAATACAACTCGGTATAGGCGAATAACAATACCGACCCTGCCAGCACGACCGTAATCAGCAGGTACCGGAGTAGCAACTGTATGTGAAAATGACGTAAAAACACTTACCGGGGCTTGACCGAAAAGGTAAAGATACGGACGCCCGGCATTCCATCCTTTGTTATTCCCTGGATGACGCCCTTGTACGTACCCGGTATGTCGGAGGTATAAAACGACGACCGGCCCACCGGCAACCTCGGTTGCCAGGTCAATACATCCCTGAAGTCGGGGACGCGGCTGTTGAGGCCGTTGTCATACAACGGCGCATAAAACTCCCGTTCCGGTTGGAGCGCCTCGTAGTCGACGACGAGCGCGGCCGGGTCCAGGTGGAAATCGGACAGGTCTCCCTGGTACGTCGTCAGGGACATCACGCCGTCGAAAAAGAGCGGCCCGCTATAATAGCGTTCGGTGAGTATGTCCAGGCGCTTTATCTTGAGGGGATCGAGGGATACGACCGTGTCTTCGTTGAAATACGGGACTCCGTCGACCAATATCAGCGGCGCGTCCGGATAAATGGGTTTGTATTTCCCCGAGGTCACCCGGAGCTTGAATCCGCTCCCCGTCCTGGAGACCGCCACCTCGGGCACGTATTCCCTGAAAACTTCCTCCAGCGAGCGGAAACGCGTATAGTCGTCCAGCGGGTAGGAAACATCCGGCTGGATAAACAACGGGAGCGTGTCGTGGTCCAGGTGAAAACGCTGTTGTCCGCTGGGAAAAACGTTCATGACCTGGGTATTGACGCTCCGGAGCAGGAGCGCGGAATGCCAGCTTACCGGGAGGCGGAACACCGGCGCAGGCGCACTGGCCGGCGCCAGGGAGAAGGGGTCGTCCATGTCGAACCGGTACCGGTTATTATACGCCTTCCCCAATTGGAGGACGACCTCGTTCCCCCCGTAAAAGTCTTCGAGGTTGAAGACCACCCGCCCCGCACTGTCGCTTAGGGCTGCGCCAAAACGGAAGGCCTTCCCCGGAAGCGACACAAATACCGGTATGCCCGCCGCGGGTCGATCCGTTTGTTTGTCGAATACGACGCCGGTGACCTGGTGACCCTCGTATTCCGGCAGGAACCGGACCTCCGGCAGACGGCCAAACAACACGTCCTGCCACCGCCAGCGGCTCCAGCCCTGGGTCAGCAACAGGTTGTCCAACGCTTCCGCCCTGTCCGCTTTCGTGGAGTCGAAATAGTATCCCGGCGAAGCGATGTCACCCTTCAGATCGGACCTCAGCCAGAGATAACTGGCGATGTCTTCCGCGCTGGCGCCCGACAATGAATCCGAGAGCGCGACGGACATCGAGAGCGAGGCGGTGAGGTCGGTGGCGACGCTCACCGTGACTTTCGACCGCGTATCGTACACCGTCGAGTCGGCAACGGCGACTATGCCCAGCCGGTGGGTGGGGTATACGAACGCGAGCCGCTCGGCCAGCGGACGCCCCAGACCGTCGAACAACGTCAGGTGAAGGACGCCTTCCCCCAGAGCGGATTTGTCGAGGAGAAGCGTCGTCTCCCGGTCCTGGAGCTCCAGCGCGGCGGTATGGGTCACCCGGCCGCGGTTCTGTACCAACAGATAGACGACCTTGTCGGAGACACCCCTTTTCCGCACGCGCACTATCAACCGGCTGTCGGCCGAATCCGTGACGCTCAAAGTGAAACCGGCGCCCAGCGGCTGACGCAGTGGCTGGCTGATAACCGTATCTCCGATACGGACCTGCGCCGTGTATTGGTGACCCGGCTCCGGCTGGAAATCAAAATGACCCAGCCCGAAACGAAGCGGCGCAAATGTTTGAACCGTATGCCCGGTCTCGTCGACGATACGCCCGGTTGCGTTCAGGTTCCTGCCCTGGCGGTCGGCGATCCGGAGACCCACTTTGCCGGGCAGGCCGGTGACCAAATCGCCGCCTTCGGGGAAGAATTGAATGTCGTATGCATCCGGGGACGCCGTACCCGTAACGGGGTCCATAAAGGGATTGACGATGGTCAGCCCCTGCTCATAGAAGAACGCCGGACTCCCGTTCTTCATCCAGGCGGTATAAGCCCGTAGCCGGTAATTCCCGGTCGGGCATGACGCAGGCAGGAGGAACGACCCGTCCCCCTCGCCTTTCGCCAGCGCCACTTTACCTTGTAACAAGGGATGGTTGCCTGAATCCAGCACCTCCACATAGGCAACCTTGCTCAAGCCAAGCGGCCGGTGCGTGGAGGCATCCACGACGTAGGTCTTGAACCATAGTACCTGGCCGGGCAAATACAACGTCTTGTCGGTATGTACGAATATTTTTTCGGACACGACGTTCCGCTGATAGATGGCGAGCCGGTCGGCCGCCGTGTCGGCGATGTCAGGCGCTTGCCCCCGCGCCTCCGTCAGGAGCGATCCGCAAAAAACCAGAAAAAGGATGCTTCGTGTCATGGCCAAAAAGAAGGTTTGGTGAGTGTACCGCCCGCGTACCGGCAGTCCCCGCAGGCGCCCGATGTCGCCGTGACGCCGGAATTAGGGACAAAGTTGTCGATCGCTACAAATGTCTGGCCGGGGCTAAAGAAGGTGGATAACGGATACTTGGCGAGGTTCAGGGTTTCGAGCACGCACCCCGGCCACGTATCCGGCCAGCCGGTCAACTGTCCGTTATTGATGAAGATCCGTTGTTGGGCCGGTGTGGAGATGGAGACATAACCCACCACCATCTCGCTCGCGTTGGTGACCGAATGGATATTCCCCTGCGCCTGGAATGGCTGGGGTCCGAAAATATTGCCCAGGTCCCCGGAATTGGCCGCGATGTTCTGCCAAAAGTCATAGGCGCCCTTTGTCAGCGCCACCTGGGTGATCAGGTTACTATATTCCCATTGCAAACGGACGTCGTTGTTGAACAACACCTCCACAGGCGTATGGTCGATGACGTCGGCAGACAAAGCGGCGGACGTGGCGACGATGACATCCGTGGAGTTCAGGTTCCTATAGCACACCTGTACCGGCGTATCCCTCGAAAGGAGCGTCCCCCCGGAAGGATAGTACTTCGAATTGTACTCGGCGTGGTATTCATAGGTTTCAACATACCGCCACATATAGTAACGCGTCCTACCCGAGGGATCGTGCGTGCTTGCATACAGGCTGACCCGGTCGCCCGGGGCCTGCCGCCAGGTGACGCTGTCGATGGGTGGAGACAGCACCACCGGCACATAGTCGGATTGGTAGTGCGCTCCGCTGGACAGCGTGATGTCGAGCCGGTAGGTGCCGCCAGGGTCGAGGTTGAGTCCTGCCGAGGCATAATACCCCGAACCCACGTCCGAAAAAGTATAAGTACCACCGCCCGCGCCCTCCAGAACCACGTGCGCCCCTGTTTCAACCGGAAGGGTCGTCGAATCGCTGAAATCCTTCGACCGCGTCAAACGAAGGGTCGTCGAATCGCTCCCGGCATAGATAACGCCGTCCACCACCAGCACGCCGTGGCCGCCGGGAACAGAAGGCAAGGGATACGGAGCGCTGCAGCCACCCGCCACCAGGAGCAATATGGAAAAGAGACGCTTCATGGCCAATAGGACGGTTTTATCACGGTCCCGCCATCATAGCGACAATCGGCGCAGTCGCCCGCGGCCATCAGCACCAGCGTGGGTGAGGCGTAGTCGATCGGCACATTGATCGAAGGCGGCCCGAAATACCAGGCTACGCCATGCTTGGTGAGATCGGCGGTTTCTTCGGGGCAATTCGGAAGGCTGACCGGCCAGCTCGTCAACTGTCCGTTTTGGATAAAGATGCGTTGTTGCGCGGGTGTGGAAATGGAAACGTAACCGATCACGACTTCGTTCGGATTGGAAACCGAATGGATATTCCCCTGGGCCTGGAACGGCTGGGGGCCGAAAATGGACCCTAGGTTTTCGGAATTGGCCTTCATATTCTGCCAGTAGTTGTACGCGCCTTCCGTCAGGGCGATCTGTGTCACGAGGGTACTGTACTCGATCCAGAGCCGCATGTCATTATTGTAGAATATCTCTATGGGGGCTTCGTGGATCTGATCGGCGGTAAGGCCCGCGGACGAAGCGATCAGGATATCGGTGGAGGCGATGCTCCGGTAACACACCTCGACCGACGTATCCCTTGGCAGGAGCGTGTCCCCCACGGCCTTATACAGCGACGCATAAAAACTATGGTACTCGTAGGTCTCGACGTATCGCCACATATAATACCGGGTCTTCCCGGCGGGGTCGTGGGTGTTGGCGAAAATCGTCAGGCGGTCGGTCGGAGACTGTACGAAATTAATGCTGTCGATCGCGGGGGACGGTACTACCGGCACATAGTCGGACTGGTAGTGCGCGCCGCCCGACAGCGTGATGTCGAGCCGGTAGGTCTGGCTGTTATCGAGGTTCAAGCCCGCGCTGACGTAGTAACCCGAGCCGTTGTCCTTGAGGGTATACGATGTCCCGCCAGACGCCGGTTCGAGGACCACGTGCGCCCCGGTTTCAACCGGGATGGTGGTGGAATCGCTGAAATCCTTCGACCGCGTCAGACGGATAGCGGTCGAGTCGTTGCCCGCATAGATCACGCCGTCTACCACCAGTACGCCGTGGCCGCCAGGGACGGAAGGCAAGGGATATGGAGTGCTGCAGCCGCCCGCCACCAGGAGCAATATGGGAATGAAGCGCTTCATCAAAATCTGAAGTTGTAGGTTACAAACGGGATCGCCGTCCCGAAAATGGACAATTTGTACCCGTTCACCACGCCGTTTTCAGAGGAATAGTATATCGAATAGGGGTTTTTGCGGGCGGTCAGGTTGTATACCCCCAACGTCCAGGAGCTGTGGGCGAACACCTTTATCCGGTGCGTCCCTTCTATATCGACCGCCAGGTCCGTCCGGAAATAATCCGGCACGCGGTATTGGTTCCGGTCGGAGTAGAGGGTCCGGTAAGAACCGCCCAGATAGTATTCCCCGATTGGCAGGGTGATCGGACGACCCGTGCTGTAGGCGACGTTTAGCGAGACGCCGATCCTATGGGTGAACTTGTAATTGCCCACGACGTTGAGGATGTTGGGCTTGTCGAAGTCGCTGGGATACCAGCGTCCTTCGTTCACCGGACTTTCCGCGAGCGGATCGTCCGACTGCAGGCGCGTCCTGGACCAGGTATAGCTTATCCATCCGTTGAGCTTGCCCGTCGTTTTCCGGACCATGATCTCGGCCCCGTAAGATTTCCCGTGCGTATTGATCACGTCCGTCTCGAGGTGGTTGTTGAGCAGCAGCACCGCCCCGCTTTTGTAATCCAGGTAATGGTCGATCTGTTTATAATAGACTTCCCCGGATACTTCGATCGAGTTGGACGCCAGGTTGTGGTAATAACCGAGCGACCATTGCTTTCCGATCTCGGGTTGGATATACGGATCGCTCAGCTTCCAGATGTCGGTGGGTGAGATGGCCGTAGTATTGGACATCATGTGTATGTACTGCGCCAGGGTGTTGAAGCCCGCCTTGATGGAAGAATTCGGCGACAATACCAGGCGGCCGGAGATACGGACCTCGGGGTAGCTGTACCGTTTGATCGCAGAGCCGGCCCCATAGGTCGTACTGTCCGTTATGTTGTCGGTCTGGCGTGGCAGTCCGGCAGCATAGGTATATTCCTGGTGCGGCCCCAGGTATTCGTAAAGGGAATAGCGTAGACCGGCGTCGATGGTAAGCGAAGGGCTGATGATAAAGTGATCGCCCAGGTAAGCCGCCGACTCGAGGGCCTGTTCCTGGGACACGGTCACCGGCAATACCAGCGAGGACTTGCTATCGGGCTGCATGTTTCCCGGTTGCAAGCCGTAACGCACGGCGTTGAGCCCGTAGTCCAGGGTATGTTTAGTACCAACCCGGGTGGTAAAGTCCAGCCGTCCGCTCCACTGCGTGATGCTGAATTTGAAAGAATATGCATTGACTTCGTTGGCCTGGCTGGCGATCCCGAACTGGTAATGATCGTAAGCCGCGGTGACCGTGCTGGTGGTGCGGCTGCCAAAAAGGTGCTTCCACTTGATGTTGGCGTTCCTGTTGCCGTATGTATAGGTCGTGTCCCCGTCCAGCCGGAATCCGTCATGGCTGAGGTAGCCGGTTACATAGATCGTGTTCCGGGTACCGAGCGCCGCGCTGATGTGGGCGTTCACGTCATAGAAGTTGGCCCGGCTATCGGCGTAGTCCCGGTTGTTCAGGCTGCGCAGTATCCAGTTGGAATAGGTGGTCCGGCCACTGACGAGGTAGGAAACCTTGTTGCTGTCGATAGGCCCTTCGAGGGTAAGCCGGGCGTCCAGCGGGCCCACGCCACCGGAACCGGAGAATTTCTTTTTGTTCCCTTCCTTACCGGTCACGTCCAGCACCGAAGCCAACCGGCCGCCGTACCGTTCCGGGATGCTCGATTTATATAATTGCACGTCCTTGACCGCGTCGGGGTTGAAGGCGGTGAAGAAGCCAAAGAAGTGGGAGGGGTTGTAAATCGTCGCGTCGTTGAACAACACCAGGTTCTGGTCGGCAGCGCCCCCCCGGACGTTGAGCCCGGTGCTGCCTTCCGAGGCCGAGGTCACCCCCGGAAGGGTGAGGACCACCCGCAGCACGTCGGGCTCGCCCAAAACGGCCGGCACCTGTTTGATCGTGGCGATGTCGAGTTTCTGGAAACCCATCCGGGTACTTTGTACGTTCACGGTTTTGCTGGCGTCCACAACGACCGTCTTGAGTATCGGCACGAACTCGGGCATGTCCACGTCCATCCGGCCGTCCGACAGCAGCAACACGTGCCGCGTGACGTCCTGCATCCCGACGCTGGTGATGCGCAGCGTGTGCCGTCCGCGCGAAAGGGTCAGGCTATAGAATCCGTATTGATCGGTACTGGTGCCTGTCTTGGTATTCTCCAGCTGGACCGCCGCGCCGATGACGGGTTCTTCGCTGGCGGCGTCCCGTATATAACCGGCGACCGTTACCCGTCCGCCCTCGGTCGCGTTCCCCGAGCCGATCGTATACAGGCGGTTGTCTACGGCCGCGTGCAGGATGCGCCGGCTCTGGTTTTCCGCGAGCGCATTGTCCCGCCGGGCCAGGCGTCGGCGGACCGTGTCCGATTTACCGTAATAACCCGCGGCCAGCCGCGTCTGGATCGGCGACCCCTGCCAGACGAACACGCGCTTCAGCGAATCGATCGCGAACCGGAAAGGCGTGTTGTCCAGGACTTCTTCCAGGACGCTGTCGAGGGGACTGTTATTGGCAGTAAGGGAAACGGGCATCGTATCCAGCGCGGAGGGGATATAGTAGAACCGGAAATCCGTCGACGCTTCGACTCGGGTGACGAATTCGGGGAAACGGATTCCCCTGAAGTCACCGGTGATGGTCTCGAGTCGTTGGGCCCCGGCCCTTGCCGTGATCGTTAGCGTCAGCAATAAGCAGGCAAGGCGTAGAAAATGCCTCATGTCGTTGGTGTGATGAGTTGGTCGTAATAGGTGATGACGGATTTCATGTCCTCGGTAGCGTTGTCTTCAAACCTGAGGTTGTTCTGCCGGATGAACTGCCGCATCTCCTTTTTATGGTCCGATAGCAGCTCCAATAGCGCTTTTGGCGTGCCCGCGGCGTGATAAGCGCCACCCCGGACGAGGTAGTATCGCGTCTGATCCATGAAATACTTGTGCCTGTCCCTGGGATCGGACTGGATGGTTTTGACGTGCCTGGCCAGGAGGCTTACCCTGCCCGCGTAGACGACTTCGTATACGCCTTCGCCCGGAAAACCGTGAAGGGTATCCGGCCGCAGCCGTTCGTAGGCGCGGCCATAAAAATAAAAGGTATCGATCGAAGCCATAGCCGGCATCAGCAGGTGGTTGTTGTAGCTGTTGATGACCAACCGGTCTTTGTACACGTCATACATCATCCGGACCCCGTTATAACGGATACCTCCATAGCTGATCATACCGGTGTGCAGGGAAGCGTCGGGGTAAAAGGGTATGCCCGCGACGGCCGTGTCATAGTCCTGGAACTCCGTACCGTTATAAAGCAGGGCGGAAGGCAACAGTTTGGCATAAAATGCGGAAATTGCGGCCCGGGTAGCGGGCGTGGCGCTCGTATCTGGCGCGAATTGTGCAAAAAGAAACGTAGAAAAGGATAAACCCAAGCACAGCAGGGCCGTCCTAGTTACCCATGTTGGTCTAGTTTTTCTCATATCTGTTATAAATTAAAACAAATTATATGTTAAAACAGCGGTTTCCCCCGATTATTTCCTTTGCAAACACGTTCCTATCTCCGTGGAAACCCTGACGCTTACTTAAGTCTCAATTGGCACACTTGAAAACATATATAGTTCTGTTTTTATGCATCGCGGTAGGACCCATCAGGGGAAGTGGACAAACGGATTCGTCGAAGTGGAAGGAACGTGATTTGATCGACGTTTATCATTCCTTGTTTCATAAAAAAGATGTCGACGTACGGGACGAAGGGAAGTTCCACAACGCGCCCTTCCCCGCGGCCGGATATACCCTCCAAACCGGTTTCGCGGTGGTGCTCTCCGATAACCTTGCCTTTTCCACCGGCGATTCCACCGCGAAGACGTCGGACATCGCTACCAACGTCACCTATTCCCAATACAACCAGATCATCGCCCCGCTGATCGCGGACATCTGGACGAAGGGGAACAAGTACAACATTATCGCGGACTGGCGGTATATGAAATACCCCTCCACCACCTTCGGACTGGGCGGTCATACGCAGTACTCGGACGGCTACACCATCGATTTTTCGTATATAAAACTCCACACCGCCGTTCTGAAAAACGTCGCCCGGAACCTATACGCCGGATTGGGTTTTTATTATGACTACTTCTGGGACATCCGGGAAGTGTCCCCGCCGCCCGGCGTGGTCACCAGCTTCGAAAAATATGGTCTTACTAAAACAGAAACGTCCGTCGGACCGGCCGTCCGGATGGTCTATGATTCCCGTACCAACCCTATCAACGCGTTCAACGGCTTTTACGCCAATGTCGTTTTTCACCCTAGCTTCACCTGGCTGGGAAGCGATAACAACAACACCATGATGCAGATCGACCTGCGAAAATATATTTCCCTCAACCATAGCCACAGGAACATCCTCGCGTTATGGAGCTTCAACTGGCTCACGATGGGGGAAAAAACGCCCTACCTGTTATTGCCGAGCACAGGCTGGGACGATATGTTCAATACCGGAAGGGGTTACATACAGGGTCGATACCGCGGGAACGACATGACCTATCTCGAGGTCGAGGACAGGATCACCGTTTCCCGGAACGGTCTCTTCGGTATAGTGGTATTCGCCAATGCCGAGTCATTCAAACGCAACCTCGCCAGCAAATACAACACGATCATCCCCGCGGCGGGGGCCGGTATCCGGCTCAAGCTGAACAAGCACTCCGGCGCCAATATATGCGTGGATTACGGGGTAGGGCTGGACGGCTCCAAGGGTTTTGCGGTGAACCTCGGGGAGGTATTTTAGCGGAACAGGCCCGTGGATCAGGCTCGTTTGGGCTTGGGCGGGTGCGGCGCCAGGCCATACTTTACGATACAGTAGAGCGCGCGGAACCCGTCTTTCCAATTGATCTTTTTCCCTTCTTCGTAGGTGCGCCCATAATAGGAAATACCCACCTCGTAGATACGGATCCTGGGAATCCGGGCGATCTTGGCGGTCACCTCGGGCTCGAACCCAAACCGCTTTTCCTTCAGATCGAGCTGTTTGAGGTATTCGGCCTTGAAGAGCTTGTAGCAGGTCTCCATGTCCGTGAGGTTCAGGTTATTGAACATATTGCTGAGGAAGGTCAGCATACCGTTCCCTATGGAGTGCCAGAAAAAGAGGATGCGGTGGGGGTTGCCGCCCATAAACCGGCTGCCGAAAACGACGTCGGCAAAGCCGTCGAGGATGGGCTTCAGCAGGACATTGTATTCGGAGGGGTCGTACTCCAGGTCGGCGTCCTGTACGATGATGAAGTTGCCGGTGGCAGACCGTATACCCGTATGGATGGCCGCTCCTTTTCCGCCGTTCACCTCATGGCGGACATACCGGATGCCCGCTTCGGGATGCGCCCCTATATACGACTGGACCACGCCTTCGGTATTGTCCCTGGAACAATCGTTGACGACGATGATTTCCTTGGTGATGCCCTTGATCAAATCGATGGATCGCACCTTTTCCAGGATCGTGGTAATCGTTCGTTCCTCATTATAGGCCGGAATGATAACGGATAAAAGCATGGGTGTTATTTGATTGGGGCGCCGGCTGCTCAGCGCCTCGGTGGTCGAGTCGGCCTTCCGGCGGTCGCGCAAAGGTAAGGCCGTCATTGCTAAAAAAATTAACTTGGTTTTGCTAAAAATATTAGTAATTTGCCTTCCCTTTCTCGCTAAAAAATACCATAGATGGAATCCCTTTCTCCCAATGTATTTGTGCGCGACATGCACGCTACCATTGACTTCTACGAGCAACTCGGCTTCCTACCCGTTATGACGGTACCGGAAGCCGGCAAGGGTCCCCTGGTTTGGGCCATGCTGCGGTCAGGCCAGGTGACTTTTATGTTCCAGTCATTTGAAAGCCTCGGAGATAGCCTCCCCCCGGTGCGCCGGGACGACGGCGGTTCGCTGCTCTTTTATATCAACGTAAAGGGCATCCGTGACTTCTTTGACCGGGTAAAAGACAAGGTCACCGTCCTTCACGGTCTGCAAAAGACCTTCTATGGCGCCACCGAATTTTCCATCACCGACAACAATAAGTACGTCCTCACTTTTGCCGAAGACGAAAGTTAGGGCCGCGGCTAACCTATGAACACACACATCCTGTTGGTGGAAGGCACCTCCGGGACCGGAAAGTCCACCCTGATCAAACACCTGTTGACCCGGCACATCCTGGAGGAAGGCCATCCCCGCACCTTGGTCCACCTCAGCCAGGCGCATACCTATTTTACACTGGCGTCTCCCGATCTCGTGCAGCCACCCGGCAAACGCACGCATCGGGAACAACTCCGCCGATTGCTCCGGATGGTCGATCCGGGCGGCGCCGGGTTTTCGGGTCGGACTGGCCTTTCGGGCGGGCCCATCCCGGAACCCACGCGCTGGTTCACCCTTTTCGCCCTGATCGATACCCTTCACCTTACCCACGTCTTCCGCCCGGCCATCCTCAGCTGGTCGGAACTGGGCTATGTCGACCGGGAGCTGGACCGTCTGGGCGCGCGCATGATCTTTATGCGGGCGAGCCCTCAGACACTATGGGAAAGGTTGGTTGTCGGCCGGGGCGCCTCACCCGAATATTTTACACGCTACCAGCGCCAGTATGGCGACTCACCCGAAGCCGTGCATGCCTATTACGTTCAGGAACAGGAACGTATGGAAGCCCTGGCGCGGAAGTCGCATTTGCCAGTCCTTTTCCTCGATGGCGAAGGGGAGAACGTGGAGCCGGCGTACCGGTTCTGGAAGATGCCGTAGTTCCGTTGACGTAAAATTCCTACATTCGGAACATGGACGAGTTGCCAAGACACCAATGTCTCATCTACGATGGCTCCCCCTCCAGGATGCTGCCTGCCATCGCGGCCCAGATCAAACAAAAGCTGGGCGAAAATTTCCGTTGTCTGTATCTCAACAGCCCCACCATGGTGGCCGGGATCAGGTCATATCTCTATACTACCGGCGTTAACGTCGAGTCCGAGGTCGCCAGGGGCGGCCTGATCCTGTCGTCGGAGACGCATTTGAAGATGGGCCGTTTCGAAGCCGACCATATGATGGGCATGCTGGAGGAAACCATGAACCAGGCGCTGAACGATGGATACGTCGGGCTTTGGGCCACCGGTGACATGTCGTGGGAGCTCGGCCCGGATAAAGATTTTTTAAAGCTCGTCGAATACGAATGGATGCTGGAGCAATTCTTCCAGAAGCACGCGACCATTTCCGGTATTTGCCAGTACCACGCGGGCACGTTGCCGCGGGAGGCCATGCAGCACGGCCTGCTCAGCCATCCCACCGTCTTTATCAACGAGACCCTCTCCCGCATAAACCCGTACTATATTCCCTCCGCCGGGCCGCTCCGGCCGGTCGTCCCGACGCCGGACCTCGAAGAGGCGATCGACGGGCTTTTCGCGTTACAGCCAGGCGAAGATCCTACCGCCGATTGAGGATTAACTCAAGGGCCGCTTTGTTGGCCCAGCCTTTCTCCGGGAAATTCTCCGCCCACTCCAGGGGCGTCACGTCGTAAGCGACGTGCCAGCGCGGCTCTTCCACCCAATCGAGGTACTTCCTCATGTTCGCGCGGACGTTCGGGTCGGCGCCAAGCTCCAGGAGCCTTTGCGCCATATATCCATCCCGTCCCGCATGGGCCAGCACGGCATTGAACAGCGGCGTATGGCCGCCAAACCCTTCTTTATCCCTGGTTGCCGCCGCGTTGACGTCGGCGCCCTGCCGTAGTAACCAGTCGAATATCTCCCGTTCGTCAAAGTCGATCGCCAGGTGCAGTAAGGTAGTCCCGTCGATGGAGGTACTGTGTAGCCCGGACCTCCCGTCATCCGCGCAGCCGAGCCCGGGAGGATATATCTCGCGATAGGCGAATCGACGATGGAGCAGCTGTGGATCGCGTCGCGCGTGGCGCTCGAGGTTTTCCAGGTCGCCGCAATGGAACGCCATCACCGGCGTATCCGCCCATTCATACCCCCTTTTCCTGAACCGCTGCAGGATGGCGTGTTTACCCGCCGGGTTCCGGCTGTAGGTCTCGAGCACCATAGCCAGCGGGGCCAGCACGCTCCCATTGCCATCGGTCAGCGGAACGCCGGCGTCATCCAGGTATTCAAAGCCGCGGATGTTCAACGTTTCGCAAGAGCCCATGATGATCCCGGGTGTAAATGCAGCGCCTTGCCCGTGCAGCCAACGCGCGGTGTCGATTTGGCCTTGCAGCAGCGCCCGGTCGAACGCATGTTGAAAATCCTTCGCACCCAGGGCGGCGATCACCTTGACCATATCGAGCCGCCCCAAATTGGCGGCATGGCTCATCGGCGGCCCCCAATTGCCGCTCCACACCGGCACGTGCAGCAGGTTCGGATGGGCTTTCAACAATTGTGTGACGCCGTCCGCGTCGTTTTCCCGTATGCCCTTGTTGATGAGCCCGGCCACCGTGCTGCCGTTTATCCGCTCCTTGAGCTGCGTCCAGGAAGAGAATCCGTACTCCCTCGCGATGATGAGCTGTGCGTCGCTCAGCTTCATCCGCGCGGCCACGGCTTCATCCACCACGGTTTTCCATTTCTCGTGGCGGCGCCGCACGCGGTCAAGCGCATCCGCTACTCCGGCCTTACACTGCTTCAGCAGTTCGCGCGCCTGCTGTTTGGGAACATCGATGTGGGGGTTTGCGGGTAACCCGCGGGATACTGTAGGCATAACTTTCCTTCTTTTGAAATGCCCGCGTCCACACTATGGGCAAGAAGTTAAGTTGATGATATGTGTTTGTAAAACCACACCGGTGGGCTGGGCCCATTTCCGCGGACGGGGTGCTTCCGGAAAGCCCTATAAATATAACGAGTAATACCAGAAACGACAAACAAAATGACAGATTGGCCATGTACATCGCTGAGGTGATGCCCTACATTTATCCATGGTCAGATACGTCGTTTGTGTCATTGCCCTCCTGGGGCCGTCCTTTTGCGACGCCCAAAGGACCGCCTGGAAAGCCGATTGGATAGGGATTCCAACCACCATCGGGGATACTAATATATGGACAGCCTTCCGGAAGACCGTCGACCTGGACCGGGTCCCCGCCAAGGCACCCGCGCGGATCGCCACCGACTCCAAATATTGGTTGTGGGTGAACGGACGGCTGGCGGTTTTTGAGGGTGGGCTCAAGCGGGGCCCCAATCCCCGCGACACCTACTTTGACACGCTCGATCTGGCCAGGTACCTGGTAAAGGGCCGGAATACCATCGCGGTGCTCACCTGGTATTGGGGGCGCGATGGCTTCGATCACAAAAGCAGCGGTCGTCCGGCGCTTTTGTTCGAAGCGTCACTAGGGAAGCATGGTGTCATTTCCGATACAACGTGGCGGGCTACACGTCACCCGGCCTTTGGCAATACCGGACCGCCCTTCCCTAACTTCCGGCTCCCCGAGTTCAATATTCATTTCGACGCACGGAAGGATATGTCCGGTTGGAATCAGCCGGGTTTTGACGACAGGACCTGGACGGCGGTTCAAGCGTACGGTGTTCCGCCGGTCGGACCATGGAACGCCATGGTCGAAAGACCGATCCCCCTTTGGAAAGACTCCGGACTCCTGGACTATATCAACGGCGCCGGTATCCCCCCGGTCAGCGATGGCCGCGTGGTGATAGCGACGCTGCCCAGGAACATAACCATTACCCCCTACCTGGAGATAGACGCGCCCGCCGGTCTGACGATCGATATCCGCACAGACAACTACAAAGGAGGCAGCGAATACAACGTACGCACCGAATACGTCACCAGGGGTGGCATACAACGCTTCGAAACGTTCGGTTATATGAACGGGCACACGGTAGAATATCGCATACCGCCCGGTGTAAGGATCATCGCGCTCAAATACCGGGAAACCCGTTATAACACCGAACAAACCGGCAGCTTCTCCTGCGACGACCCTATTCTTAATAC
Source organism: Dinghuibacter sp. (assembly GCF_035492835.1). NCBI lineage: Bacteria > Pseudomonadati > Bacteroidota > Chitinophagia > Chitinophagales > Chitinophagaceae > Dinghuibacter > Dinghuibacter sp. Next base: position 2,831 of record NZ_DATJIY010000187.1, on the reverse strand, counting down.
GCTCTGGCAGAAAGCATACAATACCCTGAACGTCAACCTGAGGGATGCTATCCAGGACCCGGACCGGGAACGGGCGCAGTGGTGGGGAGACGCCGTCATACTCATGGGCGAGATCCTGTACGCCTGTGACGGCCATGGACGACAGGCCATACAAAAAGCGATGCGCAACCTGGTGGATTGGCAAAAGCCGGACGGCGTCCTGTATTCACCGGTGCCGGCCGGTTCATGGGACAAAGAACTCCCTGCCCAGATGCTGGCTTCCATCGGTGATTATGGCTTCTGGAACTACTTCCGCTATACCGGTGACACCGCCCTCATACGGTATGTCTATCCGGCGGTCAGGAAATACCTTGGACTATGGCAGCAAGGTCCGGACGGACTTGTCATCCATCGCCCTGGCGGCTGGGATTGGCTGGATTGGGGTGACGACATCGACGTCCCCCTCCTGGACAACGCCTGGTATTGCCTGGCGCTCGACGCCGCCAGCCGTATGGCGCCACTCGCCGGATATACGGTTGACACCGCGGCCTACCAGGCGCGGTTACGCGCCTTGCGTAGTGGATTCGATCCGGCCTTTTGGACCGGCGCCGCCTACGCCAGCCCCGCCTACGCCGGCCGTCAGAACAAGGGCGTTATCGACGACCGCGGGAACGGCTTGGCCGTCGTTGCCGGCCTGGCCGCACCCCGGAGATTCGACACCCTTCGTCACCTCCTCCGCGAGGATTTTCATGCGAGCCCTTATATGGAAAAATACATCCTGGAATCCTTCTTCCTTATGCACGATGCGCAGGGCGGCCTGGCAAGGATGAAAAAGCGATATGCGAATATGGTGAACAGCCGCCTGACCACCCTGTGGGAGGGCTGGGGTATAGGCCCGGAAGGCTACGGCGGCGGTTCCTACAACCATGGATGGGCCGGCGGCCCCCTCACGCTGTTGAGTCAATACGTAGCCGGCATCGCCCCCGATGACCCCGGCTTTACGACCTTCCATATCCTACCGCAACCTGCCTACCTACGCGCGATACATTGTGTCGTGCCCACCATAAAAGGCGACATCCGCCTCGACTGGGCCCGGAACCCGGGCGAAGAGCGACTTGTCGTCACCATCCCGCCGCACACAACGGCCATGGTTGGTATTCCTAAACTGGATAGCGCGCTGACGCGGTTGTCCATCAAGCCGCGCGCCGCGGGCGCGCACGCGCGACTGTCAGCGCCGGCGGGTGAGGACGCGCGGTATTTTTTTGTTCGCGCACAGGCGGGGACGTGGGAAATCGTCTTGCACCCAGCATAAAAAAACAGCAGGAAAACCAGTTTCATTCACCTGGGGTGATCTCCGCGTGATTAGCAAATCTCGCCAAGCGGTAATTTGTTAGCTTCGCTTCTTCAGTTTTTCCGCCAACGCATTGTAAGCAGCACGGTGTTTATCCGGCGTTTGTTCCTTGAATTTTTTCAGGTTTTACAGCTTCCATTTTAAGTCAGGAAAGCGTTCAAAATCATATATCGTCCAATCCGGCGTAACATTTTTTACGCTCAGGATAAATTCTTTGTCCTTCCCGGTAAGACTGTCATGAAGAACCTGAACGATTTGTTTTCGTACTTGTTCGTATTCTTCGTATGTAAATACTTCATCCGTCATGCCCGAAAAATGATTGTCCATCGTTGCCCGGTGATCCTGAAAATTCGGGAACACTACTTCGCCAATCGGCTTGTCGCTGCAAAGCAGGTAATGGATAAAGCCTTCTTTAACCTCTTGGGTAATTCCTTCGGTTGCCAACAGATGTTTTATATCGAACAAGTCGCGTGGATGCTGATGGTCTAATGCAGCGACGATCTTACCTCCGTAAAGTTGCCCCAATGTATTCCGTAATCTTCGCTCAATCCGCGCTTTTATCCTCTCAAGTGCTGCCGATATGGCTTAGACCGATGTTTCTCGATCTTCGATTGGCAGATAAGTAGGGTCAATATCGACTGATAGGCGGGGCATATCGCGTATAAATAGGCTGATGGCTGTCCCGCCATGAAGCGCGAAGCAGTCCTCTTTTGCAACCTCCGGCAATATATCCAATAGAAGGCGTACCTGGTTTTTATATATTGCTTGCATTTCTCTCTAATTCCTTTGGTACTGTAATCTTGTATTTGTCGATATATAAACCGTTTTACTATACTGCGGGTACCGCTTCCCAGGGATATATTTTCCAGGTTCAGATATTTGAACCACTGATGCCCGGCCTTTTCCGCCATGTACAGAAATAGACGTTTTACTTTGATGGACTGACACGCTTCTAATAATGTTTGAACTTGTTTAGGCGGCAATGAGTTGAGACCTTCCATCAGTTCGTAGCATTCCACCAAGTTTTGCTTCTGTGGAGTGAGATATAGACATTCCAGTATCGCCCTGGCGAGGCCGGAGATTTTTACCGCCAGGTTTTTGATTTCTATCGTTGTTAGCCCCAAATCAGGCGGCAGGAATGAGGTTTGATGAAATGAGATATTTACGTTCCAATCCCAGTTCTTAAACCAGGCAGGCAGTTTTTCGGTGTTGCTACCAAATAATACAAGGCGCTGATAGGACAGCTCTAAGTAATGGGATTTTCCTAAAAGAAATAGCGCAGTCCTGCCGCCTGGGTGGATGGAAAAATTATTTTGATTTTGTACTGCGTAGATGGCTCCTTCATAGCCCACCTGTTCATTATTACGAACAAACGCGCCAGTGCCTATAGACCGTAACCAGTTACTTTTCTTATAGCGCTTTTGTAAATCATAGCTGTAACCCTGTTTAAACAGACAATTAGATTGGAGTACAACCCCCGGCGGCTGCAGGGTAAAAAGTT
>NZ_DATJIY010000186.1:0-36777 GCF_035492835.1 Dinghuibacter sp. | reverse complement strand
GGCTATGAACCCCAGGACATAAAAATAAAAGGGACCGGTGACATCAATGTCGTCCTGGTCCAGTCCTCGGTCAACCTGGAAGAAGTCGTAGTCGTCGGCTATGGCTCCGAGAAAAAGGAAGACCTGACCAGCGCCGTATCTACCGTGAAGTCGGTGGAGCTGAACGAGAACCATGCGAGCACCGCGGTCTCGGATATGCTGGCCGGCCGGCTGCCCGGCCTGTACGTCCAAAGGACTACGGGGACGGTCGGCGGTGGTTCCGATCTCAAGGTCAGGGGCCTCAGTACCTTTAACAATTCGGACCCGTTGATCGTCATCGACGGCATCCCCGACCGCAGCCTCGACGACCTGAGCCCGACCGACATCGACGCCATATCCGTGCTAAAGGACGCCTCCGCGATCGCGGTCTATGGCGCCCGGGCGGCGAACGGCGTCATCCTGGTCACCACAAAAAGGGGTAGGGCAGGCCGGCCGGAGATCAGCTTTAGCAGCACGCTGGTCGACCAGATGCCGACGTTCATGTATAAAAAGGGAAGCTCCTACGACTATGCGACTTTGCAGAACGAGGCGTACAACAACGAGGGGTCGTATAACCCGGCCTTCGGTATGGGTTTCACGCCCGACCAGGTAGCCTTGTACAAGAGCGGCACCGATCCCGATCACTACCCGAACACCGACTGGGTCAAGGAGCTGACCGACGGGCATATCCTGCAGTCCAGCTACAACCTGTCGGCTTCCGGCGGCGGGGAGAACGTCCGGTATTTCCTGTCCGCGGGGTATGTAACCAACGGCGGTTTTGTGCCGGTCGAATATTATAAGCGCTGGAATGTGCGCAGCAACATCGACGCGAACATCACCAAAAACCTGAAGGTCAACCTCAACCTGGGCGGCGTTTTCAGCACGACCAACGGCGAAGGCGTGTACGGCCTGGACTATGTCATCGGGCAGGCGCTGGAGACGCCCCCGATCCGCGTGAACCGCTTCACCAACGGGTTTTACGCCTATGTGCCCGAACAACGGGGCAATGCGGGTGTACAGGCCGATGGGCAGACCGGTTTTAACACCACGTACAACAACACGTTGAACGGGACCCTGAACCTCCAATGGGACATCCCCTGGATCAAAGGCCTGAGCGTCGTGGGCACCGGCGCATACGACAAGGGGTATGTCTTTGGGAAAAGGTTCGCCAAGCCTTTCGACCAGTATTCGATCGACAGTTCGGGGAACTTCACCCAGGTGCCGTCTTATCCAAGCGCGCCCTACCTCAGCGAGAACTTCACGCAAAATGTGTCACTGACGATGGAAGGGTCGCTGCGCTATGCGAACGCCTTTGGCAAACACCACGTCAGCGCGCTTTTGCTGTACACGCAGACACAGGATAACACCGACCTCTTTTCCGCCGAGCGCCAGAACTTCGTGTCGGGCGCGCTGCCCCAGCTCGACCTCGGGGACCCCTCCCAGTCGACCAACGGCGGTAACGCGACACTGTCGACGCGTCAGGGCATCGTCGGGCGGGCAACCTATGACTACGACTCCCGGTACCTGCTGGAATTCAGCTTCCGGGACGACGGGTCGGACATCTTCCCGCCGGGTCACCGCTTTGGTTTCTTCCCGGCCGTTTCGGGCGGATGGGTGATATCCCGGGAGCCGTTTTTCAAGAATATAAAAAACCTGGACTTCCTGAAGCTGCGCGGCTCCTGGGGTGAATTGGGCAACGACCGCGTGGCGCCCTACCAGTTCCTGACGACCTATTCATTGGTCGGCTCCCAATATGGCGGTGGCGGTTACACCTTCGGCGGTTCCAATCCCACCTTTTACCAAAGCTTGCAACCGGGCGTGCTCGCCAACCCCAATTTTACGTGGGAGCGCGCGATCATGACCGACATAGGTCTGGAGGCGCACTACAAGGGCGACCTGGTGACCTTTGAAGCCGACTGGTTCCACAAACGGACCCGCGACATCCTCGCGCCGCCCAACCTCCAGGTGCCGTCCGTCATCGGTGCGTCGCTGCCCGACTTCAACGACGGGATCGTGGACAACACCGGTTTCGAGTTCACGTTGGGGCATCACTACCACGCCGGCAAGGTCGGTTACTACGTGGAAGGCAACATGAGCTTCAACCACGACAAGATCGTGTATTACCCCGAGTCGCTGAGCACGCCGCCCTGGCAAAAGATCACCGGTACGTCGGTGGGCGGATTTTTCAATAGCCCGTATTCCTTCTATCCATCCGGTCCTTACCTCGGCTACAAGTCCGCGGGTCTTTACCAGACCGCGCAGGAAGTGGCGGCCGGACCGACGCCCTTGTTTTCGACCGTGGGACCGGGTGACATCAAATACGTGGATGTCGACAAGGACGGCGCGATCACCGCCAACGACGAAGTCGTCATCGGCAACAAGTTCTTCCCCGGTATCCAATACGGCGTCCGTTTCGGCGCGAACTTCAAGGGCATCGAGTGCAACGTGCTGCTCCAGGGATCGACAGACGTCCGTGGGATCAACCAAGCCGCGTACAACAACCTGATCCCCGCTGAGGCGTGGATGCAGGACCGATGGACGCCGGAGCATACCAATGCTTCCTTCCCGAGGCTCTGGATCAACTACCAGGAGAACGCCCAGACATCCACCTATTGGGTCGTGAACACGGCGTATATGCGGGTAAAGAACCTGGAGATCGCGTACAACCTCCCGCACAAACTGTTGAACCGCGCCTTCAAGTCGATTCGGGTCGCGGTGTCGGGGAACAACCTGATCACCTTCACCAAATTCAAGTGGTACGATCCCGAGTCTTTCAACATCAACAACTCGACCGGAGATGTAAGCAACCCGCTGATGAAATCGCTCACCGCCGGCCTCACCGTCCAATTCTAATCCCATGCGATACAAAATATTGTATATATTCCCGCTCATCGCGCTGGCTGCCTGCCAGAAGCACTTCCTCGACAACGCCCCGCTGACCCAGTACAGCGATGCGAACGTGTGGCAGGACAGCGCCCTTATCACGCGATATGTCGACAACATCTATGGCAACATCATCAGCAACTTTGACTTCGTCGCGAACACCGGGATGATCGCGTCCTTCACCGACGAAGCGAAGCTCAACCACGAGGCTTCCTTTTATGCGGCCAACGCGGTGAATACGGGGCAGTATACCTCGGCGACCAACCTGTTCGACGCCTTTTGGTCGGGGACCGGGAGCCAGCCGACCGGCGTGTATGTGAACGTCCGGAGCTGTAACCTTTTCCTGGCGCACCTGGCGACGATGCCCCTCAGTGAGGCGACGAAGAACCAGCTGACGGGCGAAGTCCGCTTCCTGAGGGCCTACAATTACCAGTTCCTTTATTCCCTTTTCGGCCGTTTCCCGATCATCGATACCGTGTATGGCATCGGTGACAACGGGCTGTACACCCAACGGTCCTCCGACGACTCCTGTATCGCTTACATCCTGGCCGACTACGACGCGGCGGCGGCCCTGTTGCCGACCCAGTACTACGCGTCGACCGACATCGGGCGCGCTACCCAGGGCGCTGCGCTCGGGATGGAAGTCCGCCTGTTGCTCAACCAGAAACGGTACAGCGACGCCGCGGCCAAGGCGAAGGCCGTCATGAACCTGGGTGTCTACCAGCTCTTCGGCGATTACGAAAGCATGTTCTACCCGGAAAACGACGACAATCCGGAAGTGATCTTCAACAAGGAATTTGGCGGGGACCTGACGGGCCAGGTGAACTACGTCGACCTGTACGAGAACACGTCTTTCTTCTCCGGGTTCTTTGGTCTCCAGGACTGCCCAACCCAGAACATCGTCGACCAGTACGAAATGACCGACGGCAAGCCCTACGACCAATCCCCGTTGTACAACCCCGCCCGTCCCTACGCCAACCGCGACCCGCGGCTGGCGGCGAGCATCCTGTACGACTCGTCCGAGTGGCTGGGCAACGTCATGGACATGACCAGCGGTTCCTTCTACAATCCCATCGCAGACGCGACACCCACGGGGTACATGCTCCGGAAATTCCTGAACCCGAACTATATCTTCTACGGCAACAACACCAACTACCAGAACTGTATCATCCTCCGGCTGGCGGAGATATACCTGGACTACGCCGAATGCGAGCTACAGTTGGGCAACGCGGAAGAAGCGCGCACCTACGTAAACCTGCTCCGCGAGCGCCCCGGGGTCGGTATGCCCGACATCCCCGCCGGTCAGCTGACCTGGGACGCCTACGTCCGCGAACGGACCGTCGAGCTCGCCTTCGAAGGCGAGCGCTGGGAAGACATCCGCCGCTGGGGAACGGGGCCGCAGCTGATCGGCGCCGACATCTACGGCATGCAGGTCAACAACGCGGGCGGCGTCCACCAATACCAGCGGGTGCAGGTCCAGCAGCGCGTGTTCGACCCGAAAATGTATCTTTTTCCCATACCCTTACAGGAGCTGACCAAATATCCGGCGGGTCAGGTACTGGAACAAAACCCCGGATGGAACTAAAAAAACGAGTAGTTATGACATATACCTTCCTGGCGCTCCTGGCCCTGGCCGGCGCCAATCCCCACGGATACGACCTCGCCGGCGCCAACCCCCACGGGTACACCGTGACCGGCTATATCAAAGGCCTCAAGTCAAAAAAGATCTACATCGAATGGGCTGTCGGCGATTCGGTGCACATAGACTCCGCCGCCGTGACAGACGGCCGCTTCCAGGTAACCGGGCACGTCGACCAGCCGATGCTGGTCTACCTCTCCACCAAGGAAAAGGGCGCGCAATTTTTCCTGGAGAACGCGAAGATAAAAGTAGCCGGTCACATCGACTCCCTGGACAACATCCGCGTGACCGGTTCCCGGACCCAGCTGACGTATGACAGCCTCCGCGCCTCGACAAAGGACGTGACCGACCAGCTCGAAAAGGTATATACGCAGTACAGCGCCGCGCACAAAGCCAAGGATTCCGCCGGGATCGCCGCCGCGGAGGCCAGGATGGACGAGCTCGACGCCAAAAAGTCCGAACGGGTAGTGGCGTTTATCCATGACCATCCGGAAAGCCCTGTATCCTTAAGTGAGATATCGGGGATGTCTTACACCGGGGACTACCAAAAGCTGAACGGGTTGTTCAGCGGTCTCGACGCGTCGCTCCAGGCCTCCATGCTCGGCAAAGCGATGTCCCACCGCCTCGGCATCCTTAAAAAGACCGCGGTCGGCGAAACCGCCATGGACTTCACCCAGGACAACATGGACGGTCAGCCGGTAAAGTTTTCGGACTACTATAAAGGCCGCTATGTGCTACTGGACTTCTGGGCCAGCTGGTGCGGTCCCTGCCGGGCCGAAAACCCCAATGTGCTCAAAGCCTATAACAAGTATAAAAGCAAGAATTTCGTCGTCCTGGGCGTCTCCCTCGACGACAAGGGCAACAAGTGGAAGGAAGCCGTCGCCAAGGACGGCATGCCCTGGGCGCAGGTCAGCGACCTCCAAGGCTGGCGGAACGCCGCCGCCAGCCAATATGGGATACAAGCCATCCCCTTCAATTTCCTCGTAAACCCCGACGGCGTCATCATCGCCCGGGACCTCCGCGGCGGCGCCCTGGAGAAAAAGCTGGCCGAGGTCCTGGGCCAGGACACGCTGGCCGATCTAAAAGCCGCCGTGGAAGCCTACCCTGACAGCCTCGCCCTCCACGAACGCTTTATCAAGGCGTTCCGGGAAAGTATCCCGAACGCGACCTGGTCCAACTTCGATTCCGTCATTGCCCTCCTCAAACCGCAGTACGACCAATGGATCCAACGCTTCCCGAAATCGGCCATCGTCCCCTTCGCCATGGGCAACGCCTTCGCTAACGCCGAGAGTCCAGAGGCAAAGCCCTACCTGCTCAAAGCCGTCGCCCTCGACCCGGGTATGTCCGATGCCTGGTCCGACCTGGCCATCGACGCGGAACGCTGGGGCGACTTCGATGCTTCCGACGGTTACCTGAAGAAAGCGATGGACGCCTCACCCAATAGCCCCGACTACGCCGCCTCCTATGCCTTCGCCATGGAGCGCACCGACCCCGTTAAATACCGCGCGCTGAGCCTCGACGTCGCCCGCCGCTTCCCCACCAGTGAACGCGGCGCCCAGATGCTGTACTGGCTCGCCTATCGCAGCGCCGACCCCAAGGATAAAAAGGACATATTTCAACAGTTAAGGGACAAGTTCCCGCCCGCGAAGTTCAGCTGGTCCGCGTCGGGCATGACGGGTTATTTCGACTTGCTCCTGTCCGGCGACCCAGCCCAGGCGTTGACACTCGCGGAAGAAATGTCCAAGATTGCCACCGACGATTGGGATAAGAAACAATGGGACGCCAACCTCAGCGCCGGTAAGGCCGTCGTGGCCGCCAGGCAAGCCCTCGATGCCGGCCATCCCGCCGACGCCGTCGCCACCCTGGACCAGGTAAAGCTCAGCAAATACTCCGACGCCCGCGAGACCGTCTATCTCCTGAAGGCGAAGGCCGCCGACGCCAACGGCAACCCGGCCGCCGCGGTCGACACGCTGATCTCGTTCTATGCCAAGGAGCCCTCGGACGACGTCCACACCGCCATAATCACCTACGCCCGTAAAGAAGGGAAAAAGGCGTCCTGGGTCGACGCCGAGGTACAAAAGGCCCGGCTGGCCGCCGCCACCGAAGCCCCCGCCTTCAACCTCTATGCCTACAAAACCAACGATACGGTCTCGTTACAGTCCTACCGCGGCAAAGTAGTCCTCCTGACCTTCTGGTTCCCGGGTTGCGGCCCCTGCCGCGGCGAGTTCCCGCACTTCCAGAGCGTCATCGACAAGTTCAAGGGCCAGGACGTCGCCTACGTTGGTATCAATGTCGCGACCAGCCAGGACCCGTACGTGCTCCCCTTTATGAAGTCCAGCGGCTACAGCTTCACCCCGTTGCGCGATGGCGACGCGGGAGCGCAAAAGGCCTATCACGTCCGCGGCGAACCCACCAATTTCGTGATCGACCGCGACGGCCGGATCATCTTTTCCAATTTCATGATCCAAAACCCCAAGGCCGTCCGGATGCTCGAATTGATGATCGGCTCCGTCCTGGCGCAAAAGGCATAGCTATGAAGTTATCCATCTGTCTCTGTTTTCTCATGTCCCTGGCGTTTGTCCGGCCTGCCTTAGGGCAGGCCGACGACGCCGTCAAATGGTCCTTCTCCGTCGTCCGGACGGGGGAGGGCCAATTCGATATCCACCTGACCGCCGCGCTCGAGGATGAGTGGCACACCTATTCCCAACAGACGCCGCCGGGTGGCCCGGCGCCCACCGCTATCTCCATAAGCCCCAACCCACTATTGACATTCGACGGCCCTGTCAAAGAGATCGGCAAGCTCGACAAGCACTTCGAACCCCTTTTCGGTGTCCAGGTCCTCCAATATTCCGGCAAGGTCGACTTCGTCCAGCACGTAGTGCTTAAGCACCCCGTCAAGACGACCGTCACCGGTAAGGTGACGTTTATGGTGTGCAACGATCACGAATGTTTGCCGCCGACGGCAAAAGCGTTTAGCCTTTCGTTGCCCTGAATCACGCCCCCTTGTTAAATACCCCCCAATATTTTAGCCTGTTAATTACCGGTACGGATATTGGTCTATTGCACATAAACGATTATGAGCAAAAACAAGAGCGGCAAGAATGCCAAGAAAGCCCCGGCCGTCCATCCCAAAAAGACCGTCTCCGATTACCAGGCCGCGAAGAATACCAAGGAAGACATACTGCCCTCTGTGAAGGGCAAGCAGTAGCGACCGCCCCATGCCATCGTATAAACCTGGGGTCCGCGGAATTGTAGCCTGTTTGATGATCGCCCCTGCCCTCGCCCGCGCGCAGGATGCGACCAATATGATCCCCAAACAAAGCGCGGTAAAAGATACATCCCGGCAAACCGACCTGATCGATATCGCCAAAGGGTTGTTTCGCATCAACCTCAAGAAGCCGAGGACGCAGGGGGAAAAGAAGATTTATTTTTCCGTGCTGCCCGTACCCGGTGCGGTACCGGGCGGGGTTGGCCAGGCATTGGTCACGAGCACGACGGCGGGGACGTATCTCGGTCCGAAAAGCACCACCAACCTATCCTCGGTCACGTTCGCACCATACTGGAACCTGAAAAGCAGGTTTGGGCTGCCCTTGCGGTCCAATATATGGCTCAGCGACAATACCTGGGTTATACAAGGCGATATCAGGTTCCTGATCTACCCGCAATACACCTGGGGCCTGGGTAGCGGCCGGGTCAACGCCGAAAGGACCCTGGTGGATGACCGGTATATCCGGTTTTACCAAAGCGCGCTTAAACGGATCACCCCGTATTTCTTTGCCGGGGGCGGTTATAACCTGGACTATCGGAGCGGTATAAAAAGCGACGATCCCAACGTCGACCTGAAGCAGTTTACGGGGTACAGCTATGGCACCGGGGGCGGCTCGGTATCCTCGGGTGTCAACCTGTCTGTCCTTTACGATACCCGGAATAATTCGATCAACCCGTTACCAGGCTCTTATTTGAATATCGTATATCGTATGAACCCGGCTTTCCTGGGAAGCAATAATACCTGGCAGTCTTTGTATGCGGACGTCAGGCGGTATTTTCCCCTGAACCCGTCGAATAAGAACCAGCAGAATACCCTGGCTTTCTGGTCATATTTCTGGACAGTATTTAATGGGAAGACCCCGTACCTCGACCTGCCGAGCATCGGCTGGGACCCCTACAACCGTTCGGGGGAGGGCATCGATCAGAACCGGTACCGCGGAAAAACGTTGTTTTATTTTGAAAGCGAATACAGGAGGGATATCACGGCCAATGGGCTCTTGGGTTTCGTGATATTTGCCAATGTCAATACCGTCAGCGGCTCCGGTACCCTTTTCACAGCCTGGCACCCCGCGGCGGGCACCGGGCTCCGGGTGAAGTTCAACAAAGCCTCGCGTACCAATATCGCCGTCGATTATGGCTTCAGCAAAGGATACAGCGCGATTATCCTCAACCTGGGCGAAGCATTTTAACCGTCTCCCCGCGTCTTATCTTCTTCTTTGGGAAGCAATTGGCTTAAATTCAGGTCCTGGATATCCATTTCCCTTTCCACCTGCCGTATCGCTGTGTCGCCAAAGTCTCCATCCTTGTGAAGCTTTAAGAGCAGGTCCCGCTGGAACTGACCGATAGTTATCTGCGCTTGTTGCATAGCCGTCAGCGTTCTTACCGTCAGCTGCTTATCCTCCTGCTCATTTTGCGTATGGGTGTCGATTTCTTTAGCCAGCTTGCCGGCCAGCTGCTCGTATTTCGCTCGTAGGGCTATTCTAATCTGCTCTTTGGGCTGCGGGTGAAACTCGTAGTCGATAAAATGCAGCGTGCAGTTCGCAATGTGTAGCTGGAGTTGTTTTTCTTCTTTGTCTTCGTTGTTCGAGGGCTTCACGTGGAGAAGCCGGATCAGCAGCGGTAATGACAGCCCCTGCACTACCAGGGTTACAAAGATGACAACGAAACAGATAAAGATAATCAGGTGCCTTTGCGGAAATACTTCCCCGTTATACAACGTGAACGGCAGGGCCAGTGCGGTAGCCATGGAGATCACCCCCCTTGTGCCTGTCCAGGCTACGATGATGACGTTTTTCCAGTCGTCATACCGCTCATTACCCGAAGTCGATTTGAAACGCTTGTTCAGGGGCCCGAGTGAATAGGCGCTCGCGAAAACCCAAATCATACGAACTACGATTGTAGCGAGGCTGATTATCAACCCATATCCTATCAACGTAGGCACCCTGTAGTTCGTCAATTGTTTTACAATACCGTGCAATTGCAGGCCGATCAGTATAAAGATGAAACCGTTCAATAAAAACAACAACGTATCCCAAATGACCGAGGTACGCATCCTTGTCCGGTAAGAAAATATTTCCTGCGATCGCCAGGATAGGAGGAGCCCGGTGCTTACTACCGCCACAATGCCCGAAGTATGCAGCTGTTCGGCGGCCAGATAGGACAAAAAAGGGGTCAGCAGCGTAAGCCCGGTTTCGACCACCGGATGGTTGATGATCCTTTTGTGTATGACAATGAGCACGTAGCCGATCGCCAGTCCGATTAATATCCCTCCGCCCGCCACCAGCAGGAACTGCAAGCCGGCCTGCCAGAGCAGGAAGCCCCCGGTAATGCTCGCCGCCAGAGCATACCGGTAGACGATCAATGCGGAAGCGTCGTTGATGAGGCTTTCCCCTTCGAGGATGCTGATAACGTGTTTGTTCAAGCCAAGCCCTTTGATGATGCCGGTTGCCGCCGTCGCGTCCGGCGGTGAGACAATGGCCCCCAGCAGGAAAGCCAGCGGCCAGGTCATCGTCGGGATACAATAATGGGCGGTAACGGCGACGACAATCGTGGTAAAGAAAACGAGGGTGATCCCCAAGGCCGATATGGGCCTTATATTCGTTTTAAAGTCGTGCCATGAGGTGCGAAAAGCCGCATCATACAACAAGGGTGGTAAGAACACCAGGAAAATGACATCCGGATCCAGCGTCAGATTGGGTAACCCGGGGACAAAGCCTATGATCAACCCTGCCAGGACCAGGAATACGGGGTTGGGAATCTTAAGTTTGTCGATGAACGATGATAAGCTGATCAGCACGGCCAGAATGAAGATAATGACCTTGAAATTTTCCATTATGGCCTCTTTGCTTTCAGGCTGCTGGCCAGCATTTTGACGACCCGGGCATAGTCGCGCTCCGTTAAATGCTCTGAAATCGCCTGGTGATTGACATCGGCCAGGAAACAGTATAGAAAACCGGCGGTGGCGTTGTATGGATCTCCCGGCCGGTCCGATTTGGCATGATGTACGTGGTGCGAGATCACATAGGTCTCTTCGGGGACGATGTTGATGGTCAGGTTCCGGGTCAGGAACCGCCAGAATTTGTTGCTGAAGGAATAAGCGTTGTGGGTGCAGTAGCGGTGGTACCAGATGGTGCCGTGGGTTCCCATGACGATCATGCTGTACACAAAAGCGATCCCCAGCAGGGGAAAGGAGAAGTCGCGGAACAGGAAAGCGACGAGACAGCCCATCAGCAGCAGCACCTTCATCCAGTGGAAAAATGGCAGGCAGTTCTTTTTTGTCTTGAACACGTTCAAGCCGGAAAAGAATTCATGATGGCATCCTGAAACATACCCAAAATTAGACCTTTCCGGCCGGCCCGGGCGTTGCATCATTATTGGGGGGATGTTGTATAATTCACGGATTTCACCGGTTCTCGATCCGCGCGTTCTGCTGCGATTCCCCCGCCGCCCGGCTCTTCGCCCCACCGCTTCCAAACCGGTACGCAAACGTCAGGCTTCCCCTGGCGCTGTACGTAACCCGTTCGAAATTGAGCGCCAGCGCGTCGCTCTCGCGGAGGAACCGCCACCGGCGGGTATTGAAGATGTCGCGGCCGTTCAGCGTGAGGCTGGCCCTTTTGTGCCAGAAATCGTATTTCGCCGCCGCGTCGATGCCCCAGGCCGGCCGGTAGAGGTCCTGGAATTTCTTGTCCTCAGCGAAGTAGTCGGCCCGGACCTGCAGCGACAAAGAATGCCCCACCGTAACGTTGTTCGTGACGTTGGCGTTCCAGCTCAGCCCATGCGTGGCGCTGATGCCATAGGCCGAATCCCCGGCGTTGATCCGTTCATACACGTTGACGTTGGCGTCGAATCCCCACGCCTTCACCGGTTGGACGTGGCCGATGAGCTCGAGTCCCGTATTGATGGAACGCTTCAGGTTGGCGGCGATGGTATAGGTCACGTCATCCACCGGTACGGTCTGTACGTGCTTGATTACGTCGTTCACCTGGGTATAGTACGCCCCGGCGGTCAGCCCCGCAAAGGCATAGGTCAGCTCCGCGGAGTGGACGCTCTCCGGCAACAACCGGGGATTCCCGGCATCGTAATTCACGGGGTCTGATATGTCAAAAAACGGATCTAGCTCGCCGGGTGTCGGCCGGAGTACCCGGCGGGAATAGTTCAGCTGTATCCGTCGCCCGTTGGACAGCCGCTTGATGACCGAAAAGCTCGGATACAACCCCCATGTATTGACCGGTATCGCCTGTGTGACCGGCCGTCCCAATGAGTCGAAGCTTTGCAAGCGTCCGTCGAACCGCCCGAATTCCCCCCGGATACCGGCCTGGAAGGAAAATGCGCGGATGTCCCGGTGAAAGGTTACATAAGCGGCGTGCACCTGGGTCGTACTGTTGAAAAAATTGGTAAAGCCATACTCCGGCGCGTATGGCTCGAGGTTATAATCCCACTCCTGGTTATCCCCGACCCTGATTTGACTGCGTAACCCCGCTTCGAAGTGCCCGTCGGTAAAGTCCAGCTGGAAGTTGTAGTTCCGGCTGTGTGTGGCCTTGATGTCCTGTAAGGCCGCGGCGGAGTCAACAGGGTAGGACACATACGTACTGTACACCTGCTGCTGATGCGTGACCCCATCCGCGACATCGGCATCCAGCGAGAGCGTGCGAAGCGGATTCCGGAAAGCATGCGTATAATCCACGGTCAGCTCGTAGCTGTGCTCGTTGCCATCGGTGCTGTTGTCGCGGGTACTCAGCAGCGCCGGCGACCCTCCGGCCGTCAGGTTATCGACCGTTAACCACTCGTTGCGCACACGGGTGGACGCATTAAGGGCGCCGGTCAGGGACAATTTGTCCCTAGCGGACGCCGCGTAATCCAACCCGGCCTTGGCCGAATGGAGGTCGGTAACACTGACGGAAGGGAAGGTTTCATGGCTATACCGGACGGAGTCGGCGGACTGGAGGTAGGTCATGTCCTGGAACCCGTTGCTGTACGTATTGCGGTGCTGGTAGCTGTAGTTGGCGTACCAGTCGAGCTGACCGTGTTGATGGCTGAGCGATGCCGTGGCGTTATAGTTGCCCCTCGTTCCCCCGGTGACCGCGGCGGAGCCGTTCCACCCGGCGGCGTTGTGCTTCTTCAGCACGATATTGATCACCGCCTGCCCCTCGGCGTCATACTTCGCCGAAGGATGGGTGATGATCTCCACGCGGTCGATGGCGCTGGCCGGGATGGACTGCAATACTTGCGCCGCCGTACCCCCGCCGATCACCGAACGCTTCCCATCCACGAGCACGACCACGTCGGTCGCCCCGCGGAAGCTCACCGTCCCATTCGCGTCTATCTGCAACGTGGGGACGTTCTGCAGCAGGTCGGCCGCCGTGCCGCCTACGCTCACGAGGCTCTGGTTCACGGCAAAGACCTTTTTGTCCAGCCCGGTGCGGAGGGTAGGGGACCGCCCGGAAACAGTGACTTCGGCCAAAACCCTGACGGAAGAAGTACTGTCCTGCGCCCACGAGCCCGATACGGCGCCCAGGCACCAAAGGCCGAAAAGAAGTTGCTTCATGGGACAAAGGAATACCGCCCGCCCGCAGGGAGAAAAAACGTTCAACCCAGCCGCCAACAAGCTAAACACACGCCGCCATCACCCTATATTGAGTCAAATCCCCCGTCTGTTGAATCCCCCCGGGCCGAAAACCGGAAATCGGCTATTTTGCAGCATGAAGCAAAGGGCGACGCTCATCCGACTGCAATACCTGGTATGGCTGGCCATCCTGCTCATGAGCTTCCTATCCATGGTGTCCAGCGACGGGATACAACGCTCGGCTACTTACGCCGTCATCAACACCTGTTTTTACGCGTTGATCATATACGGCAATATCCGCCTGCTGTACCCCCTGTTCTATGAAAAAAAGCGCTACGGAACCTACGCCATAACATCGCTCCTGCTGTTGCTGTTGACGGGCGCCGGGAAGTACTATATCTCCTACGCCATACACAACGACTACTATCGGAACGCCCCCCGCCTGCAGGACGTGGGCACGTACGTGGCATTCATCCTGATGGGCATCACGGTCTTCATCCTGAGCTTTGTCTTCCGGCTGGCCATCGCCTATTTCCTGGTCAAACAGGCGTCGGAGGAGGCCCAGCTGCAACGGAGCCAGTTCGAGCTCAAGCTGCTGAGGGCCCAGGTCCAGCCACACTTCCTCTTCAATACCCTCAACAACATGTATTACGAGGCCTTCCTGGATTCCCCCCGGACGGCGCTCCTGATCGAACGGTTGTCTGAGATCATGCGGTATTTCGTCGACCAGAGCAACCAGGAGACGGTGCCACTGGCAACGGAGGTACAGTTCCTGGACAACTATATCGCGCTGGAAAAGATCAGGATCAACCCGGAGCCGGAGATTGTCTTCGGCAAAAACATCGACGGCAAAACCCCGATCCCCCCCATGCTGCTGATGACCTTTGTCGAGAATATCTTCAAGCACGGCATCGACAAGATCACCGGTTGTAACCGGGTGGAGATGTCATTAACGCAGCAAAACGGCTACCTTTATTTCCGCACGCGGAATACCCTCAACCGGCACGCAGACCAACCCCAAAAAGGCGGGCTTGGGCTGGCCAACCTCCAAAAACGCCTGTCCATCCTGTATGACGACGATTTTACCCTGGATACGGTCAATGACGGCCGGTATTTCACGGCAACCCTAAAAGTACCCCTGCATGAGTCTACGGTGCATGATAGTCGATGACGAGCCCAACGCGGTCAACCTCCTGGAAGTGCTGATAGGGCAAAGCACTTCCTGGCAGTTATCGGCCAGGTGCCACAATGCACTCGAGGCCATCGCGTTCCTAAAGAACAACGAGGTGGACCTCCTTTTCCTGGACATCAATATGCCCCTGCTGAACGGCATGGAGCTCGCCGCCCTGCTCTCCGAAGACACGGCGATCGTCTTTACGACCGCCCATTCCGAACACGCCGCGGAAAGCTATACCTTCAACACCATCGACTACCTGCTAAAGCCGATCACGCTCAAGCGGTTCCTCGCCGCCGCCAAAAAGGTCGACGCTTATTTCCAACCGCGCCTCCCCGTTAGCGACAGACCAGCGGAAACCAACCACGAGTATTTCTTTGTCAAATCCGGTTCCGAGCTCCGCAAAATCCTGTTGCCCGACATCCTTTTTTTTGAAAGCCGGAAGGAATATGTGCGCGTCGTGACCTCCACCTTCGACGTGATGACCTACCGGCGGCTAAAGGACATAGAAGCGCAGCTGCACCTACCCTTTGCCCGCGTCCACCAATCCTACATCGTCAATATCCGCCAGATCCACAAGATCCAGGACAACCATATCCACATCGGCGACATACGGATACCTATCGGCGAGAAGTTCAAGGACGGCCTGATGGAAATGATCCGGCGAAAGACGTTTTAAGCGGGAGCGCCGGTAAGATCGCGGTGGCGATGTCCCCGAATAAGCTTACTTTACAGGCTGTCCCCCCTCTCTCCCCCTTTTCTATTATGATGAAAGTTACGGCCAGTACGGTCTTTGATATCTTGTCCCGCCTGCGCGTCTATTTCCAGGGTTCCGCCGATGCCCGGGACGACGACAACGAAGAACCCTTCCGCTCGGGGTTGTATACCTCGGATCAGCTGAACAGCCACGGGAAAGACATCGCGTCATTGCACCGGTTGCAAACGGGCCGCACCTCGGATCAATTGCTCAAACGACTGGCCGACAACGAGGAGACCCTTCTCGAAGTTCGGAACCTGCTGGTCGGCAACATCAAAGCGGGCAAAACCATCAGCCCCGGGGCGGAATGGCTGATCGACAACTTTTACCTCATCGAGGAACAGGTGGTCCTCGCGCGGAAGCACCTGCCCAAGGGATACAGCGAGGCGCTACCCGCCCTGGCGGGCGGTCGCTTCGTCGGGATGCCCCGGGTCTATGACATCGTGCTGGAGATCATTTCCCATAGCGACGGCCGGGTCGATGCGAGCAACCTCGGGAGCTTTGTAGCGGCGTATCAGACCGTCACCGATCTGACGCTCGGCGAGCTCTGGGCGATCCCCATCATGCTCAGGCTGGCCGTCATCGAAAACCTCCGGCGGGTTTGCGGGAGGATCGCGCTGGATATGATCGATCGCAACCTGGCCGACTACTGGGCGGACAAGATGATCGATACGGTAAAGGAAGACGCGGCCCAGCTGATCCTGACCATCGCCGACATGGTCAGGTCGAAGCCGCCGTTGAGCAGCCCGTTCGTCGCGGGTCTCACCCGGAACCTGCAGGGCAGGGGGCCCGCGCTGGCGTTGGCGCTCAATTGGCTGGAACAGCAGCTGTCGGGCATGGGCGCCAGCAGCAACGACCTTGTCCGCCAGGAAAATCAGGCGCAGGCAGCCGACCAGGTGTCGGTCCGCAACAGCATCGGTACCTTGCGCGCCATCGAAACCACCGACTGGCGGGAATTCGTCGAGAAGCTAAGCTGCGTGGAGCAGGTGCTCACGCAGGACCCCGCCGGCACGTATCCCAGGATGGATTTTACGACGAGGGACCGCTATAGACACGTCGTGGAATCCATCGCCAAAAGCGGCGGGCTCCCTGAAAAGCAGGTCGCGCAAACCGCGCTTACCCTCGCGGAAAACGCCGGAACGGAAAAGACGCGCCACGTAGGCTTCTACCTCATCGACAAGGGAATGCGGCAGTTGACGCGGGCGACCGGCATCCGGTCCCGCAGGTTGGTGCGCTCGGCGCAAAAGGTCCCCTTCTTTTTTTACTTCGCCTCGATCGTATTGCTGACCTGGCTGATAGCGACCGGGTTGTCCTATATGCCCTATAGCCAGGGGATTCGCGGCGGCGTGCTGCTCGCGGTCGTCGCGGTGCTGGCCGTCTCCGCTTCAGCGCAGCTCGCCGTCTCGCTCGTCAACTGGCTGTCGACGCTGCTGGTCAAGCCTAAGGTCTTACCCCGGATGGACTTTTCAAAAGGTATTCCCGAAGCGTGCCGTACCCTGGTGATCGTCCCCACGCTGCTATCCGGCAAAGCCTACATCGAGACCCTGATGGAGGGTTTGGAGATCCGTTTCCTCGCCAATAAAGGCGACAACCTGCACTTTGGACTGCTCACCGACTTTACGGATGCCAATACCCAGCACCGAAAGGAAGACCAGGAATTGACCGACCTGGCGGTTGAAAGGATCGAAGCGCTGAACCAGAAATATAAACAGAACGATAACGACATCTTCTTTTTGTTCCATCGCGCCAGGGTCTGGAACGAGGGGGAACAAAAATGGATGGGGTACGAACGAAAAAGAGGAAAACTGGCGGCGCTCAACGCCTTGTTGCGGGGCCGCGACGAAAAGGAGTTTTCCCTCATCATCGGGGACTACCGGGTCCTGCGCGCGGTGAAATACGTCATTACCCTGGATTCGGACACGCAGCTTCCGCGCGATTCCGCCTGGAAGCTCATCGCGGCGATGGCGCATCCCCTGAACCACCCGGAATATGACCTCCGGAAGAAACGCGTCACGGAGGGATATGGAATATTGCAGCCAAGGGTCGATACGAGCATCCCCGTGACGACCACGTCGCTTTACCTGCACATGCAGGGCAGCGTTTCCGGCATCGACCCCTATACCCGCGTCACATCGGATGTGTACCAGGACCTTTTTGACGAAGGGTCTTTTATCGGGAAGGGCATCTACGATGTAGATACCTTCGACCTCGCCTTCCAGGATTTATTCCAGGAAAACCGCATCCTGAGCCACGACCTGCTGGAAGGCTGCTATGTCCGGTCGGGGTTGCTGAGCGACGTCTTCCTCTATGAGGAGAACCCCGCCCAGTATGAAACGGACCTCCGGCGCCATCACCGGTGGATCAGGGGCGACTGGCAGATCGCGGCCTGGCTCCTGCCGTATGTCAGGACCGGCAAGGGGCACCTGACCCGGAACAGGCTTTCCGCCTTGTCCCGCTGGAAGATATTCGACAACCTGCGGCGAAGCCTGTTACCGGTATCGCTCTTGTCCCTTTTGTTGCTCGGCTGGTTCGTCCTGCCCTTCCCCTGGTTCTGGACCCTGGCCGTGTCCACCATCATCCTTTTACCCCCCATCGTCGCTTCGGCCTGGCAGCTGTTGAACAAGCCCGCCGACCTGACCCTGAAAGCGCACCTTTCCGAGGTCGCCGGTAACCTGCAGATCACGGTGATCCGGTTTGTCTTCGGACTCTCCATCCTCCCGTACGAAGCTTTCCAATACGTGGACGCGATCCTGCGCACCCTTTGGCGGATGATCGTCAGCCGCCGGAAGCTATTGGAATGGACGCCCTTTGCTACGACTACGTCAAAGAACCGGGACGGCCTGCTGTCCGCGTATCGGTCGCTGGCGATCGTACCGCTGCTCTCGCTGGTCTGCACGGCTTTCCTGGTGGGGAACCCGGTGGCTTTTCCGGTCAGCAGCCCCATCCTGCTGTTGTGGCTCCTGGCCCCCGCGCTCGTCTGGCGCCTGAGCAAGCCCCGGGCGAAGGACCGGCCCGACCTGGCGGAACAGGAGCTGGCGTTTCTGTATAAGACGGCCAGGAAGACCTGGGCGTTTTTCGAACAGTTCGTGACCACCGGGGACAACTGGCTGCCACCCGACAACTTCCAGGTGGAGGAGGGCGGCGTCCTGGCCCACCGGACATCGCCCACCAATCTCGGCCTGGCCCTGCTGGCCAACCTGGCGGCGTATGACTTTGGCTATGTGTCCATCAGCAGGCTCCTGGACAGGTGCGGCCGGACGTTGCAGTCTATGGATACCCTCGAGCGCTTCAAAGGCCATTTTTATAACTGGTACGATACCCGGTCCTTAGCTCCGTTATACCCGCGGTATGTATCGACCGTGGACAGCGGCAACCTCGCCGGCCATCTCCTCACCTTGCGCCAGGGATTACTGGCCCTTCCCGGGCAACCCCTCGTGGGTAAAAATCTATGGCAGGGCCTCCACACGACCGCGGGCATCATCGCCGAGCTGTCAAAAGGACAACCGGCCGGGCCGGCCAGCCGGTTACAGGCGTTGCTGAAGCGCGCGGCGCCGGAGAAAGATTCATTGACCGCTACAAAGGATGCGCTCGAGGAAATGGCGCGCCTCGCCGGGGACCTGCAATTTCCCGCGGAGCTGTCGGATTGGGCCGGCCGGCTGTCGCTTCAATTGAAGGACCACCGGGACCACCTGCTGGACCTGGCCCCTTGGGTGGATTTCCTACCGGTACCCGAATGCTTCCCCAGGCTGTCATCGTTGGAGCACATACCGACGCTCCGATCGATGCAGGAGATGAAAATCGTTTACCAGGCGGCTTTCGACGAATATGAACGACAGGAGCGCTCCGCCGCGGAAAAAGACTGGCTCCGGCGGATGCAGGCCGGCGTCGATGAAGCGTCCCTCCGGGCGGCCGAAAAGATCGGCCGGATCGAGGAGCTCGCGGATCAATGCGAAAAGTTCAGCGACATCGAATATAATTTCCTGCTCGAGCCCACCACCGGGCTCCTGCACATCGGGTATAACGTCGAAGAGCAGACCAGGGACAATAGTTTCTATGACCTGCTCGCCTCCGAAGTCCGCCTGGGGATCTTTGTCGGCATCGCGCAAGGCAAGCTCCCACAGGAGAGCTGGTTCGCGCTGGGCCGCCTCCTCACCAACCCCGGCGAAGACCCCGTCCTGCTGTCCTGGAGCGGGTCGATGTTCGAGTACCTGATGCCCCAGCTGGTCATGCCTTCCTACGAGAACACGCTGCTGGCCCAGACCGGCAGGGCCATGGTCCGGCGCCAGATCGAATACGGCGATCAGCATGGCGTTCCCTGGGGGATTTCCGAATCGGCCTATAACCTGGTCGACGCCAACCTCACCTATCAATACCGCGCCTTCGGTATCCCGGGCCTGGGATTGAATCGCGGCCTGGAGGACAACCTCGTCATAGCGCCCTATGCTTCGATGCTGGCCCTGATGGTCCTCCCCGAAAAGGCCGTTACGAACCTCCAGGCCCTGTCCAGAAAAGGGCTGGAAGGGGCGTATGGGTTTTATGAGTCCGTCGACTATACCGCTTCCCGGCTGCCGCGAGGCAAGACCTCGGTCGTTGTCCGATCCTTTATGGTGCATCACCAGGGCATGGGTTTGCTGTCGCTGGCGTATGTGCTCCTCGACAAGCCCATGCAGCGGCGGTTCACGGCGGAGCTCCGGTTCCAGGCAACCCTGTTGTTGCTCCAGGAGCGCATCCCCCGCGCCGCCCTTTTTTACGCGCATACCGCCGATATCGTCGAACCCCCGTCCCGGGTAACCGGCGCACCCGTACGGGTCATCAATACCCCCTTCACGAGGATCCCGGAGATCCAATTGCTCGGCAATGGCCGCTATCAATTGATGATTTCCAATTCCGGCGCCGGGTACAGCCGCTGGAACGACCTGGCGGTTACCCGCTGGCGGGAAGACCCGACAAAGGACGACCACGGTATTTTCTGTTACATCAAAGACACCGGCAGCGGCGAATGCTGGTCGAATACCTACCTGCCCACCTTACACGCCGCCCGGAAGTACGAAGTATTGTTCTCGGCGGGGCACGTCGAGTTCCGCCGGCGCGACAACGGCGTCAACACCGTTACGGAGATCGTGATCAGCCCGGAGGATGACATGGAGATGCGACGGATAAAGATCACCAATACCACCCTGTTTACAAAAGTCATCGAGGTGACCAGCTATGCCGAATTGGTCATAGCCACGCAGGCGTCGGACGAGGCGCATCCGGCCTTCAGCAACCTCTTCGTACAGACGGAAATCCTCCCGGAGCACCACGCCGTGGTCTGCACCCGCCGGCCGCGATCGGAAGAAGAGACGCCGCCCTGGATGTTCCATTTGATGAGCGTCCATGGGGCCATGGCGGAAGCGCCTTCCTATGAGACGGCGCGGTCGGCCTTTATCGGTCGCGGCCGGTCGTTGAGCAACCCGCAGGCGATGGACGGCGACTCGCTGTCCGGTCATCATGGCGCCGTGCTCGATCCCATCGCCTCGATCCGCTACCGCATGACGGTCAAGCCCAACCAGACCGCCACCGTCGACCTGATCTACGGCATCGGCGAAACGAGGGACGCCTGTGAAAGCCTGATGCGTAAATACAAGGACGAGCACCTGAAAAACCGCGCTTTCGAGCTAGCGTGGACGCATAACCAGGTATTGCTGCGCCAGATCGACGCCACGGAAGCCGACGCCCAGCTGTATGACCAGCTGGCCTCCTCCGTCGTTTACCCCAATCCCGACCTGCGCGGCGACCCGGCCGTGATCCTGAACAATTTCAGGGGGCAGTCGGGTCTTTGGAGTCATTCGGTGTCCGGAGACCTCCCGATCGTGTTGCTTCATATGACCGACCCGGAAAACCTGGACCTGGCGCGCCGGATGATCCAGGCGCACGCATACTGGCGGCTGAAGGGGCTTGCCGTAGATCTCGTCATCTGGAATGAGGATCACGGTTCGTACCGGCAATTGCTGCTGGACCAGATACAGGGGCTTATCAATACCGACGCGGGTATCCAGTCCAATCAAAAGTCCGGCAAAATATTCGTACGGTCCGCGGATCAGATATCCCCGGAGGACCGTATCCTCTTTGAAAGCGTCGCCAGGGTTATCATCTACGACCATAAAGGGACATTATCCGAACAGGTGAATCGCCTCTTCGCCGAAAGGGCCGGTTCGCCCTTTGTACCGACGGGACCCGTGGCGCCGGATGAATTACCCGGTAAGACCACGCTTCCCGGTAACCTTCTTTTTGACAATGGAACGGGGGGCTTCGCCCCGGACGGCAAGGAATACAAGGTCCTTACCGACCGGAAGAAGACGAGCCCGGCGCCGTGGGTCAACGTGATCGCCAACGCGGATATGGGCACGGTGATCTCCGAAAGCGGCTCCGCCTATACCTGGGCCGTCAATGCCCACGAATACCGGCTCACCCCCTGGAGCAACGACCCGGTGAACGACGCCGGCGGAGAAGCCTTTTACCTGCGCGACGAGGAGTCCGGCTATTTCTGGTCTCCCGTGCCGTTCCCCGTTCGCGGCGCCACGCCCTATCTGGCTACGCACGGGTTTGGCTACAGCCATTTTCAACACACCGAGCAGGGTATCGCTACCGAGCTCTGCGTGTTTATCGACGAGACGCTGCCGGTCAAGTGGATGGTGTTGCGGGTAAAAAATCTTTCGGGCCGCAGGCGGAGGCTTTCCGCCACCGGCTACCTCGACATCGTGCTGGGGGATGTTCCCGCCAGGACGGGCATGCACATCCTTTCCGAACCGGACGCGGATAGCGGCGCCCTGCTGTTCAGGAACCGGTATAACCCGGCATTTTCCGACAGGGTCAGCTTTTTCAGGGTGGATGACCCCGGGCAGCCGGCCTTTACCACCGACCGGCTCGAATTCATCGGCCGCAACAGGAACCTGCAGGACCCCCAGGCCATGCACCGCAAAAGACTTTCCGGCAGGAGCGGCGCCGGTATGGACCCTTGCGCCGCCTTACAGGTAACCATCGATCTCCCCGACGCCGCTGAAAGGGAAATGGTATTCCAGCTGGGAAGCGCCGCGAGCACCCGGGAGGCGCTCGAGCTCATCCAACAGCTGTCCGGGCCCCGGACGGCCTCACCCGCGCTCGACCGCGTAAAGCAGCACTGGGCGTCGATCCTGGGCGCCGTGCAGCTCACCACGCCCGACGACGCCGTGAATATATTCGCCAACGGCTGGCTGCTGTATCAGACGCTGTCGTGCCGCATCCTTGGCCGGAGCGGGTTTTATCAATCCGGCGGCGCCTTTGGATTCAGGGACCAGCTCCAGGACGTGCTGGCCCTGCTGCATACGCGGCCGGACCTGGCCCGCGAACAAATACTGCTGCACGCGTCCCGGCAATTCGTGGAGGGTGACGTGCAGCACTGGTGGCATCCGCCCGAGGGCAGGGGCGTCAGGACCCGCTGCTCCGACGACTACCTATGGTTGCCCTTTGTGGTGGCCAGGTATGTGGCCGCTACCGGTGATGAAGACGTTCTGGGGACTCACGTCGGCTACCTGGAAAGCCGCGCCCTGTACCCGGGGGAGGAGTCCTTCTACGACCTGCCGGCGGCCGCCGGCGTGAACGGGACGCTCTATGAGCACTGCGTCCGGGCTATCCGGCACGGGTTACGTTTTGGCCGGCACGGTCTGCCGCTTATGGGCACGGGCGACTGGAACGACGGTATGGACAAGGTGGGCTACAAGGGCGAAGGAGAAAGCGTATGGCTGGCCTTTTTTCTATATGACGTGCTCGTCCGGTTCGCCGGCACCGCGGATGCGTTCAAAGATCATCTCTTCGCCGAGATCTGCCGGGCGGAAGCCGCCGGTATGCAGACCCGGATCGAAACGGCCGGTTGGGATGGGGAATGGTACCGGCGGGCCTATTTCGACGACGGTACGCCCCTGGGATCGAAAGAAAACAAGGAATGCCGGATCGATGCGATCTCCCAAAGCTGGGCGGTACTGTCCGGGGCGGCTGAAGCCGGTCGCGCCTCCATGGCCATGGACGCCCTCGACACGCAGCTCGTCCGGAAAGAGCTGGGGCTGATCCAGCTACTCGATCCCCCGTTTGATTCAAAAGCGCTGAACCCGGGTTATATCAAGGGGTATCTACCGGGTGTGCGGGAGAATGGCGGCCAGTACACCCACGCCGCGGTCTGGGCCCTGATGGCTTTTGCCCGGCTGGGGGCGCGGGAGAAGGTGTGGCAGCTCCTGGAGATGATCCACCCGGTACGCCATGCCCTCGATACGGCGGCGGTCGATCGCTATAAGACGGAGCCCTATGTCATGGCGGCGGATGTCTATGCCAACGAGTCCCACAAGGGGATGGGCGGCTGGACCTGGTATACCGGGTCGGCGGGTTGGATGTACCAGTTCCTGCTGGACTCGTTTATCGGGCTGGAGCGACGGGGGGACCTGTTGCAGCTGAGACCCCGTTTCCCGCTGCACTGGCCATCGGTTCACCTGGTGTACCATTATGGGACCTCGGAATATCGCATCACCGTTTTCCAGCATTCGGACAATTCAACCTCGCGGTGGAAAATAGACGACCGCCAGGGTGAGGGGAGCGCCATCCGGCTGGAAGACGACGGTCAAAGCCATGGCGTGGAAATACATTGCGCGGCCTTTGAGACCGCTTAAACGCCGGCTCAACCGATTGCGCATCTTACAACGCATCCCGGAATCCCGTTTATCTTTACGGGATGCGTTGCTACAGGATTCTCCCGCTGTTTCTGATCGCTTGCGTCTTTCACGCGGCCGCCCAAAAGGTAAACCCCACTACGGTAGAGGTAAAGCTATCCAACCAACGGCACCTGTTGTTGGACTTCTACGCCGACAACATCTTCCGGATGCTCTATGACAGCGCCGGTAACGGCTTCCGCGACCCGCAGGCGTCGCCCTCCGCGAAGATATTGGCAGACAATCCCCGTCAGCCGGTGACGCGCTTACAAATAACCGAAACGCCCCAAAACGCCAGCGTCAGCACCGGGAAAATAACGATCACCATCGACAAGGCCAGCTGCCACATCCTCGTGCTCGATGGCAACAAAGTCGCGGCGGAGATCACCGCGGCGCCCCAGCTCACGCAAAAACAAACGACGCTGACGCTAAAAGCCCACCCGGACGAATATTTCTACGGCGGCGGCGTTCAAAACGGCCGTTTTTCGCACAAAGGAAAAGTCATTGCCATCGAAAACCAGAACAGCTGGACGGACGGCGGCGTGGCCTCCCCCACGCCCTTTTACTGGTCGACCCGTGGATATGGCGTCATGTGGTATACGTTCAAGAAGGGGAAATATGATCTCGGGGCCGCCCGGACAGACCTCGTCACGCTGTCCCATGAAACACCGTACCTGGATGTATTCTTTATGATCGATCAAAAGCCCGCGGCGCTGCTCGGCGATTTTTACCAGCTCACGGGTCATCCCATACTGCTGCCGAAGTTCGGATTCTACGAAGGCCACCTGAACGCGTACAACCGCGACTATTGGAAAGCGGACACCGCCGGGATACCGTTCGAAGACGGTCGGCGATATAAAGAAAGCCAGCGCGACAATGGCGGCGTCAAGGAATCGCTCAACGGCGAAAAGAACAACTACCCGTTTTCCGCGCGCGCGGTCATAGACCGGTACAGGGCTGCCGACATGCCGCTCGGGTGGATATTGCCCAACGACGGTTACGGCGCCGGGTACGGTCAAACCAGTACCCTGGACAGCAACATCCAAAACCTGAAGTCTTTTGGCGACTATGCGCGACAGAGCGGCGTGCAGATCGGGCTTTGGACGCAATCGAACCTGCACCCCATCGACAGCATCGGCGCCCTGTTACAACGCGACATCGAAAAGGAAGTCGGCGTGGCCGGCGTACGCGTGTTAAAAACGGACGTCGCGTGGGTCGGCGCGGGGTATTCCTTTGGGTTGAACGGCGTGGCCGACGTCGCGGGCGTCATGTCCCGGCTGGGCAGCGATGCGCGCCCCTTTATCATCACACTCGATGGCTGGGCGGGCACGCAACGGTACGCCGGCGTGTGGACGGGCGATCAGACGGGCGGTGTATGGGAGTACATCCGTTTTCATATCCCCACCTACCTGGGATCGGGACTATCGGGACAACCGAACATCACGTCGGATATGGATGGCATCTTTGGGGGCAGGAACCCGGTCGTGAACGCCCGGGATTTCGAGTGGAAGGCCTTTACGCCGATGCAGCTGAACATGGACGGCTGGGGGGCGAACCCTAAGTACCCGCAGGCGCTGGGCGAGCCCACCACCTCCATCAACCGCACGTATCTGAAATTGAAATCGTCGCTGATTCCCTATACCTACAGCATCGCCCGGCAAGCGACCGATGGGCTCCCCATCATCCGGGCCATGTTCCTGGAATTTCCCGACGCCTTTACCTACGGACGGGGCACGCGGTACCAGTTTATGTACGGCCCCTGGTTCCTGGTGGCGCCCATATACAAGGCGACCCACCCGGACAGGGAAGGCAACGACATCAGGGACGGGATTTACCTCCCGGCGGGGACGTGGATCGACTATTTCACCGGCGACCGGTACGAAGGGAACCGCATCCTCAACAACTTCGACGCCCCCATCGGGAAGCTGCCGTTGTTTGTCAAAAGCGGCGCCATCATCCCGATGACCCATCCCAATAACCACGTGGGAGAGATCGACAAGGGCGCGCGTATCTATGACGTGTACCCGGCCGGTCAATCCTCGTTTACCGAATACGACGACGACGGGTTTACCGAAGCCTACAAAAAGGGGGAGGGGACCACGACCCTCATTACGTCATCGGTCGTTACAAACACAGCCACCATCACGGTGCACCCGACCAAAGGCCGTTTCAATGGGTTCGTGGACCACAAGACCACGGAGTTCCACGTGCACGTCAGCCAGGCGCCGACCGGGGTGTCGGTCCTTGTCGGCGGCAAGCCCCTACCGTTGCAACAGGCCCCCACCGAGGATGGCTTTAAAACCGGCAAGGATGTATACTTTTATGCCGGCGCGCAACCCCAAAATCGACAGCTGTGGGTAAAAGTCCACGCGACGGACATCACGTCCGAGCCGGTAACCCTCACCGTAACCGGCTTCCGCTTTACCCCCGCGGATCACCTGCTAAAATCCACCGGTCCCCTGACCGCTCCGCGAACGGGCGCAACGGACGCCGGCCCCTACTCCCTGACGCCCAGCTGGCGCGCCGTGCCGGGTGCGGATTATTACGAGATCGCTTTTAATGGCCAGCTGTACAGTACGATCCGCGACACGTCCCTCGTCTTCGAAGACCTCCTCCCCGACACGACCTATACGTTCAAGCTACGATCGGTAAACAAAACGGGCCCCTCCGCCTGGACACCGTTTTCCGCGAAGACCAAAAAGAACCCGCTGGAGTTTGCCATCCACGACATCACCGCCCGGGTGTCTGCGCCCCCGGAAGAGGGGAGCGAGGTATCCAACCTGTTTGATTTTGACGAAAACAGTATGTGGCACACCCAATGGGGCGCTAAAGCCGTCCCGTTCGACCTCGTCATGGATTTGATGTCCGTGAACAAGCTGGACAAGATCCAATACCTGCCCCGAAGCCGGGGTAACGGGATCATACTGAATGGCGCGATTGCCTACAGCATGGACAAGGTCAATTGGTCAAAGGCCGACACGTTCGCCTGGCCAAAGAACGGCGACACAAAAGAGTATGTTTTCCACAACCATCCGACGGCGCGGTACATAAAAATCGCCGTCACCGATGCCGTCGGGGGATACGGATCGGGTAGGGAGCTGTATGTCTTCAAGGTGCCCGGCTCCGTTAGCTTCATACCGGGCGACATCAACAACGACTATAAGATCGACAACAACGACCTGGTGTCCTATATGAATTACACCGGGCTGAGAAAGGGCGACGGCGATTTCGACGGCTATGTGAGCAAAGGAGACGTCAACGGCAACGGCCTGATCGACGCCTTCGATATCTCCACCGTCGCCACCCGGCTGGACGGCGGCGTGGAAGCGGGACAGGACGACAGCCTGGCTGGCAGTATCGGGATCGGCGCCGACAAGGATGTCTACGAAAAAGGCGACGTCGCGGAAATAACCGTAAAAGGCATCGGCCTGCGGTCGGTGAATGCCCTGAGCTTCGCGTTGCCCTATAATGCGCAGGATTTCGAATTCGCGGGTATCGTGCCGCTCGGCGTGAAAGACATGCGGAACATGACCAACGACCGTTTGCACAGCAACGGCGTCAAAGCGTTGTACCCCACCTTCGTCAATGTGGGAGATGAACCGGTGTTGTCGGGGACGATGGATTTGTTCATCATAAAGCTGAAGGCGAAGCGCCGGGTGCGTTTCGATCTGAAACCGGTTGACGGCCTGCTCGTAGACAGGCTATTGGATTCGGCGACATTCACGCCACATCCATGATTTGCACCCTGGATCCCTGTTTGAGCAAATGACTGATATGGGTGCGACCTATCCATGAAAGGACGGAGCTTTCAGTTTCAGGGTCCGCGAGGATCAAATCGGCCATGATGGATTCCGCATAGCGCACCGTGGCTTTAACGAGATTCCGTCTCGCATCGGCGTGGTACTCGACGCGCTGACCCAGGAATTCCCGGAGCTGGCGGTACGTGTTGACGAATGCCCGGGAGGAAACGACTTGCTGGGTGGTCACCAGGTGTATCCGCGCCCGGTATCTTTGAGCGATCGTAAGCGCTATTTCCAGTTTCCTCTCCGTCATCACGTCCCTGACCGGGATGACGACAATCTTTATTTTACCGTCCATGCTCCCCGGTTTGACGGTCATAACCGGGACACGGGTCGCTTTAGCCAGGTATTGCGGGGAAATGGCGTGGAGCGGCAGGTACCGGTTACCACCGTGCTTGCCTATAACGATCAGCTCGGGAGATACCAGCCTGGCCATGGCGATGATGCCGGCCGTAACGGACGACCCGTCGTCCACGTGGATCCTTACCCTGACCCACGGCCATCTCTCTTCCGTGACCGATTTGATCAGGTTCAGCTTTAGCTTCGCTTCCAACGTCGTCAAGGTCCTTTCTACATGGAACAGGTGGAGCAGGACGTTTTCCTCTCCACCCAGTTCGACGGCCTTCCTGACCGCCAATTCGGTATTCAGCGAAAAATCGACGGGGACAAGGATATGGGCAAATGTGGCGTGCATCGCTTGGATTAAGCTTTTATCCAAGGTATCACGGTGGCATTAAGACCCCATTAAAACGGCATTAGAATTACATTAGAACCCACCCGCGGCGGTCCTTTGTAATTCTCCCTTCCATACCGTAATATTGTTCAACAAAGGGACGGGAATGGATGAAAGAAGGATCCTGGTGGTCGAAGACGAGCGGAAGATTGCCGATACGCTCAAAATGGGTTTGACGGAACACGGTTTCGAGGTGGAGGTCGCCTACGATGGGAAAATCGGTCATCAACTCTTCTCGGCGCGCGGATACGATCTCGTAATCCTCGATATCAACCTGCCGGGTATGAACGGCTACGACCTGTGCAAATCGATCCGTCACATCAACGAGCACGCCGTGGTGATCATGCTTACCTCCATGAGCACCCTGGAAAATAAAATAGAAGCCTACGACGCCGGTGCGGACGACTATCTCGTAAAGCCCTTCGCGTTCCGGGAGCTGTTGCTGAGGATCGGGGTGCTGCTCCGGCGCGCCCTCGTACACACTGTTCCGGTTGGGAATATATTGCGGGCGGCCGACCTGGAATTGAACCTGGATACGAAGGAAGTCGCCCGGGGTGGCAAAAAGATAAGCCTGACCGCAAAGGAATTCCAACTCCTGGAGTACCTGCTCCGCAACAAGAACCGGGTCGTTTCGAGGGCGGACCTGTCCATCAATGTCTGGGACGCGGATTTCAAATCAAATACCAACGTTATCGACGTCTACATCAGTTATGTCCGGAACAAGGTCGACAGGGATTTCGACCACAAGCTCATCCAGACGCACGTGGGCATGGGATACATATTGAAAGAAAGGGCGGGCTGATGTTGCTCAAAGTCCGGATAACGCTCTTGTTCAGCCTGCTGGCATTGCTCATCTTGTTGCTGGTGTGCGGATCGGTCTATTATATATCTTACCGGAACCGGATTTCGGACATCAGGACGCGGTTGACCAACACCGCGATTACCACCAGCCGCCTCCTGGGGGAGAGCGGCGTATTCGATGGCGGTCTCCTGAGAAAAATAGACTCCGCTACGGCGATGGCGATGAAAGCCAAGGTGATCGAAGCCTATGACTCCCTCGGCAAAAAGGTCTACTGGTACAGCGATAACCCATCCGATTCGATCGGGATGGGGAAAGACGCGCTGGGAACCGTTTGGCAGAAAAAAATACTGTATTTCACCCGGAACGGCAAGGACGTGGTCGCCTGCTATTACCGATGCGCCGGCCACGGCCAGGTGGTCGTCGCCGCCGCTTTCGACGAGGACGGCATCGAAAGGCTCAGCCACCTGAGGAGGGTGTTGTCCCTGAGTTTTATCGGCGGTCTGCTGATATCGGTTTCGTTCGGCTATTTCTTTTCCCTGAGCCTTCTTCATCCCTTACGCCGGATATCAGACGAAGTCAATGAAATTTCAGCAAAGAACCTGGCCCGGAGGATCCGCTCGGTGAGCCAGAACAAGAACGACGAATGGTTTTACCTCTCCGATACCCTTAACCGGTTGCTCAACCGGCTCCAGGAAAGCTTCGACACCCAGGCCATGTTCATATCCAATGCTTCCCACGAGTTGTCCACCCCGCTGACCTCCATATCGAACCAGCTGGAAGTTGCCCTGCAACGGCTACGGACCCCGGAGGGTTACCAGCGGGTCATTCAATCCGTGTACCAGGACGTACAGCAATTGAGTAACCTGACCCAGACCTTGCTCGAATTCGCCAAGGCCTCGGGTACCTCCAGGGGGTTGGACATCGACCTCGTCCGGATCGACGAGATACTCCTGAGCCTGCCGGGCGAGATGGTCAAAACCGACGGCTCCTACAGCGTCACGCTGGATTTCGATCGCCTTCCCGAGCATGAAGAGGAATTGTTCGTATTCGGGAATGCCGCGCTCTTGTTCAACGCGGTAAAGAACATCGTGCTCAATGCCTGTAAATACTCGCCGGACCATCATGCCATCGTGAGGCTGGCCGTGGAGAACCGGGCGATATGCGTCACCGTGTCGAACATAGGCAAAGGCATCGCCGAAGAGGATCGTGAGAAGATATTCCAGCCTTTTTACCGGCTGGAGGAAGACCAGTCGACGCCCGGGTTTGGCCTGGGGTTGTCATTGGCTACACGCATCATAAAACTCCACAAGGGTACGATCACCGTCGACTCGGGGGTGGACGCGGGGGCAACGTTCACGATCCTGCTACCGGGTGGCGGAATTAATTAAATAAGTGTTAAGGATGGTCTTCTAATCGGATTCTAATTCCATTTTAAGGCCGCTATAATATTGCCGCCCAATATTGCCATAAAAAGAGCAGGCATGAACCTCAAACACGCATTGATGATCGGCATGGCGCCGGTAATGTTGCTTGGCTGCGTCAGCAGCAGGAAATTCAAAACCCTCCAGACCCGGTACAACGAGCTGAACACCTCATACGGATCATTGCAAAACGACCTGAAGACCTGCAATGCCAATCAATCGGATTGTTCCCGGAAAAAGGCCCTGGATGAAGCACAGATCGATGCGCTGAACAAGCAGGTCGCTTACCTGAAGGAGAACAGCACGCAGGCGTTGAAACAGCTCCAGGACCTGTCCGTGATCTCCAGTGCCCAGGCCGAAAGTATAAAAAAGTCCCTGGACAACATCGGCGCCAAGGACGCCTATATCCAGAGCCTCCAGTCGGCGCTGGCCCACAAGGACTCCCTGAATATGGCGCTGGTGATGAACCTGAAAGGCGCGATCGGGAACCTGAGCGACCAGGACATAGACGTCAAGGTGGAGAAGGGCGTGGTCTATATCAATATTTCCGACAAGCTGTTATTCGAGAGCGGCAGCTATGTGGTAACGCCACAAGCCAAAGAAGTACTGGGGAAGGTGGCCGAAGTGTTGAAAAGTCACCCCGAGCTGGATTTTATGGTCGAAGGCAATACCGATTCGAACCCATACCAAAGGGGTGTTCTTTTGGATAACTGGGACCTCAGCGTAAAACGGTCCACCGCCGTCATCCGTATCCTGCAAAACCAGTATGGGTTACCTCCTTCCCAAATAGTCGCCGCCGGCAGGGGGGAATACCAGCCCGTGGCCACCAACGATACGGGGGAGGGCCGGGCGCTCAACCGCCGTACGCGCATTATCGTGCTGCCTCAGCTGGATCAGTTCTTTAAATTGCTGGAAAAGAAATAGGACCATATTATACTACAGTGGCAGGCAAGTGAAGGGGGGAGCTGGGCTCCCCCTTTAAGGTCTGTTAACAGTTAGTTGCCTATTATTCACTACTTTCAGACCCGAATCACCCTAATCAACCATGACCAAAAAACTCTGCCTGCTCCCGGGAGCCCTCCTCCTGGGGACCATGGCGACATTCGCACAGGTCGCCGACCACACGGCGTACAACATCCAGCACGACCGCGTCCTCTACACCATCGGCTACGCCCACCTCGACACCGAATGGAACTGGGACTACCCCGAGACGATCGAAACGTCGATAAAGAACACGATGACGCAGAACTTCCACTTGTTCGAGAAGTATCCCGCGTACGTGTTCAACTTCACGGGCTCGCGGCGGTACCAGATGATGAAGGAATACTACCCGGAACTGTACAAAAGGGTCGTAGACTACGTAAAAGCCGGCCGCTGGAAGATATCCGGCTCCTCGGTGGATGAGGCGGAGGTGAACATGTCCTCCTCGGAGTCGCTGATCCGCCAGGTGCTGTACGGCAACCATTATTTCCAAAAGGAATTCGGGACCACCAGCCAGGACTATATGTTGCCCGACTGTTTTGGTTTCCTGGCCAATACGCCGTCCATCTGGAACTATTGCGGACTGAAGGGTTTTTCCACCCAGAAGCTCACGTGGGGCTCGGCCGTGGGTATCCCCTTTAACGTGGGCGTGTGGAACGGCCCCGACGGCAAGGGCATTATCGCCGCGCTCAACGCCACCAGCTACAACGGCTCGGTCGTCCCCCGTCTCGACAAGGACAGCGCCTGGGACGCCCGCCTGGCGGAAGACCAGGCCAAATACGGTATCTCCTTCGACTTCCGCTATTACGGCGTAGGCGACCAGGGCGGCTCGCCCCGCGAAAGGGATATAAAGAACGCCGTGGGCAGCCTGCCGCAGGCCGACAGCAAGTTCAAGGTAGCGCTCACTTCTTCCGACCAGATGTACAAGGACATCACGCCCGATATCCGGGGAAAACTGCCGGTGTATACCGGCGACCTGCTGCTCACCCAGCACAGCGCCGGCTCGCTGACTTCCCAGTCCTTTATCAAGCGGATGAACCGCAAGAACGAACTGCTCGCCAAGGCCGCCGAAGGGATGGCCGTCATGGCCGACTGGACCGGCGGCGCCGCTTACCCCTCGGAGAAGCTGACGAACGCCTGGAACCTGGTGCTGGGTAGCCAGGACCACGACATCCTCCCCGGTACCGCCAGCCCCATGGCATTTCAATACGCCTGGAACGACGAATTCATCGCGGCCAATGGTTTTGCCGAAGTGCTGAAACACTCCGTCGAGCGCGTAGCCCGCCAGATGGACACCCGCGGCCAGGGCCGCGCCCTGGTCGTCTACAACCCGGTCGCCATGGACCGCGAGGACGTCGTTTCCGCGGAGATGAGCCTCGCTGGGGACGCCATACAGGTGTACGACGGCAAGGGCAAACCCGTCCCGACACAGGTCGTCGGCCGGCAGGGCGACAAGGTGACCTTTATTTTCCTGGCGCACGTGCCGTCGGTCGGCATGGCCGCCTTCGACGTACGTGAGACCAGCGCTACGGCATCCCCCACGACTTTGAAGGTCACCGACCACACATTGGAGAACGCCTACTACAAGGTCACCGTAAACGACAAGGGCGACCTCTCCAGCGTCTTCGACAAAAAAGCGAACAAAGAGCTCCTCGCCAAACCCGCCGACCTGGAATTCCAACACGAAGCCCCGCGCGACTGGCCCGCCTGGAACATGGACTGGACCGACCGCCAGAAGGCGCCCATCGGCGCCCTCGACGAACAACCTTCGATCCGGATCGCCGAGCAGGGCCCCGTCCGCGTCGCGCTCGAGATCAAACGCCAGGGGCAGAACTCGAAGATCACGCAATACGTCAGCCTGTCCGCCGGTGACGCCGGCAAAAGGGTAGAGGTCGCCAACACCATCGACTGGCAGTCGAAGTCCGTCAGCCTGAAGGCCGCTTTCCCGCTCACCGTGAGCGATTCCAACGCTACCTACGACCTCGGCGCCGGGACCATCGAGCGCAGCAACAACAACGCCGTAAAATACGAGGTGCCCGCCAAGGAATGGTTCGACATCACCGACAAGGGCGGTCAATACGGCGTATCGATCCTGGACGACTGCAAATATGGTTCCGACAAACCCGCCGACAACGAGGTGCGGCTAACGCTCATGTATACCCCCGAAGCCAACCGGGGCTACCGCTACCAGAACACCCAGGACTGGGGCGTTCACCAGTTCAAATACGGCATCTATGGACACAAGGGCACCTGGGCCGCCGGTCTTTCCCCGTGGCAGGGCGCCTTTTTTAACGAGCCGATGCTGGCCTTCGAAACCCCGTCGCACGACGGCGCGGCCGGCAAAAGCCTTTCGCTGATTTCGAACGCCAACCCCGGCGTCGGGGTCATGGCCGTAAAAAAAGCGGAAGACAACGGTTACTATATCATCCGTCTAAACGAGCTGCTGGGTAAAGACGAAAAGGGCCTGTCCATCGGCTTACCCGCTAATATCGAAGACGCCTACGAAGTCAACGGCCAGGAACAACGGATCGGCGACGCACACGTCGAAAAGAACCGCCTGACGTTCGACCTGTCTCACTATACCATCCGCAGCTTTGCCGTCAGGCTGGCACCCAAGGCGCCCGCCGCCGTACGCCAGCAACCCGTCACCCTGGCCTACGACCAGGACGTGATGAGCCACGACGACAACCGCGATGACGGCAACTTCGGCCGCGGCGCCAACCTCCCCGCCGAAATGGTCCCCGACACCATCACCAGCGAAGACGTCCACTTCGTCATCGGCAGCCGCGAAGACGGCGCCAATAACGCCCTCTCCTGCAAAGGCCAGACGATCGACCTCCCCGCCGGCGACTACACCCGTCTGTACATCCTGACCGCGGCCAGCAACGACGCCCACGCCGACTTGAAGATCGACGACAAAAGCTACCCGCTGGACATCCAGCGGTGGACCGGCTTCGTCGGCCAGTTCTACGCGCGCCAGTTCGCCCTCGACGGCGTAACGGTCACGTCCATCGACGCCCCGTTCTCCAAACAGGCCGACATCGCCTGGTTCGCCTCCCACACCCACCAGCGCTACCAGTCCGACAACCGCGCCTACCAGTACGGGTATCTCTACAAATACCAGCTCAACATCCCGAAGGGCGCCAAACAAATCACCCTCCCCCAAAGCATGCTCATCAAAATCGTCGCCATGACCGTCACCGACGAGCCCGGCGACAACACCAAGCCGCTCCAGCCGCTCTACGACGACTTCAAGGATAGCCCGGCGGAGACGCTGCGATAGATCGCTTTAAGTCATGCACTTTAACCCGCAGTTCAAAGCTGCGGGTTTTTTTTATTCTTCCACCTCGCCGTTATCGATCTCCGGCGCGCTGTTCGCCAGCGAGTCCGGCAACTCCCGTTTCGTCTTCACCCCCAGCGCCTTCAGCTTGGTCGCCTGTAACACGAGGTTGTCGCGCCCCGTGTTCAGCTGCTTGTATGCTTCATCATAAGACGACCTGGCGTTATCGAGCGCCAGCCCCACGCCCTGTAGGTTGGTTACAAACCCAACGAATTTGTCGTACAGCTTGCTACCCCGTTCCGCGATAGCCCGGGCGTTTAGGTTCTGGTATTCCCGTTTCCACAGATCGACGATCAGTTTCAGGGAAATGATCAGGCTGCTGGGGCTGGTCAGCAATATCCGCCGGCCATAGGCAAAGTTCCAGAGGTCCGGTTCCACCTGCAGCGCCGCGATATACGCCGCTTCGCTCGGGATGAACATCATCACGAAGTCGAGCGTTTTGTGGTAGTCGTCATACGCCCGGTTCTCCAATTCTTGGATGTGCTCCTTGACCGACCGTACGTGCTCAGCCAGCTCAGCCTGCT
Source organism: Dinghuibacter sp. (assembly GCF_035492835.1). Taxonomy (NCBI): domain Bacteria; kingdom Pseudomonadati; phylum Bacteroidota; class Chitinophagia; order Chitinophagales; family Chitinophagaceae; genus Dinghuibacter; species Dinghuibacter sp. The sequence goes on along the minus strand of NZ_DATJIY010000186.1, from coordinate 1,161 downwards.
GGAGCACGGGTTCCACCGCCTCCGTGGCCCGGACAAAGGCATTGATCGACACCTTGGCATCGATGATGACGTGCCGGTCGTCCGGGTATTTAATAATGGCGTCCGGCCGCAGCTTCGTCCCCCTGGCTTCGTTGCGCAGCGGCTGCCCGTCCGGGCCGTACAACTGCGACTCCATAAAGTACTCCTCGTCTTTCCGCAACCCCGACTTTTCCAGTATCGACTCGAGGACCACTTCCCCCCAGCGCCCCTGCGTCTTCGACTCGGTCTTCAACGCCCTGGCCAGGTTCTGCGCATCCTTGCTGAGCTGTTGGTTGAGGTCCGCCAGCTCCTTCACCTTTTCCCCCAGTGAAAAACGTTGTTTCGATTCGGTATTGATCTGCTCCCTGAACTCCGTAATGGTTTTCCCCAACGGCTCCAGGATGGCCGTCATATTGATCTTGTTCAACTGCGTGAACTTGTCCGTCTTACTGTCCAATATCTTATTGGCTACATTTTCAAACTCGGTAATGAACCGCTGATTGAGCCTTTCCAGCTCCATCGCCTGCGTCTTCAGGCTTTTCTCCAGCGCCCGGTTTTCCGCTTCCGCCCTTGCCAGCTGCTGCTCGCTCCGTTGCACCCGCTGCCGCTCCCCCGACAGCTCGTCCTTCAAGGTCTTTATCTCCTGGTTTTTTTCGAGCAACGCCTCATTCGCGGCCCCCCTGGCCGCATTGGCCGTAGCCAATTCAATCGCCGCCCTTCCCTTCATCCAAAACCACCCAATGACACCCCCGAGGGCGATGCCGAGGATGAGAAATAGTATATCGTTCATACCCTAAATATAAAGGATGTCCCGCACCGGGCTTTCGGGTTACCGTGCCGTGTCGATATGCTTGGCGTACATGTAGGCGGTTAACGGCTTCAGCCTCCGGTCCGTAAATACCGGGTCGAATCCATCCGACGTATAATATTCAATTTGACCTCCGGGCAATTTCACGTACCAGACCCTCCCGATGGACGCGCGCGTAATGTTTTTGAGGTCGGTAATCCTCTTAAAATTGACCAGTTTATTCGAATCCAGCGGAATCACATCATTTTTTATACTGCACGGAACCGACACGTAACGGTCGCCCACCCACTCCATACACTCCCTGGGCTTACCACGGTACATTAAAAACACCACAA